>JBLHVX010000079.1:0-8316 GCA_047628835.1 Granulosicoccus sp. | reverse complement strand
AAAAAAAAGCACTTACCAAACCAAACACTTACTTTCTATTCACTAACCGCTATATGACCTATGTTTGAAGAACGTATATACAAAATATTTCAAGCCAGTGTTGATGCCAAAATACAATGCAGCGAACAACTCCTACCCCACATCGTAGAAGCTAGCGCCATCATTGTTGATAGCTTATTAAACGGCAACAAACTACTCATTTGCGGTAATGGTCCATCTGCCGCCCTAGCTCAACTATTTACGAATAATTTAATTAATCGTTTTGAAAGAGAGCGCCCTAGTTTACCCGCCATCACGCTGGGCTGTGATTTAACAAACGTCACATCTATCGCGTACGAAAGTAGCTTTAATGAAATTTTTGCCAAAGAAATTCGCGCACTCGGCAACACGGGCGACATTCTCGTTATACTCTCCTCCAGCGGCAACCCCTCCAACCTTCTTCAAGGCATTCAAGCTGCCCACGAAAGAGGTATGCGCGTGGTTACACTGAGCGGACGAGATGGAGGGAACCTATCTTCGCTCCTAGACGCCGACGACAAAGAATTACTGGTCCCTATAGACTCACGCTCTCGCATACACGAAATTCACTTACTGATACTATTTTGTCTGTGTGACTTAATCGATGAACAATTATTTAGTTCGACTGAGTAATACTGCGACATACTTATATATAGGAAGAGAGGTTAGAACAACACATGAAACCATTAATGCGCACCACGCTACTGACTACATTATTATGCTTATCTGCATGCACAACGATTATAGATAAGGCCACTAATCAGCCTATAGAAACAGACCCGGGAGAACGCTCATTTGGCACATACCTTGACGACCAACGACTCGAAGTGATTGCCAGCGTCAACATTAATAAAGCAGACCCTGAACTACGACTCGCACATGTTGATGTAACGAGCTTTAACAACATCATTTTATTAACCGGGCAGGTTCCAACAGAGCAACTCAAAGCATTGGCAAAACAGACAACCGAAAAAGTGAATACTGTTAGAAAGGTGTACAACGAACTACAAATCAAAGGAAATACCGCCCTATTGGTAAGAACCAATGATTCTTGGCTTTCAACCAAAGTGAAAGGCGTTTTTATTACTGATGATATTATTGACAGCTTAAAAGTAAAAGTTATTGTCGAAGATGGCGTTGTTTATTTGATGGGATTACTTACTCAGACAGAAGCCGATTATGCATCGAGCGTTGCGAGTAGTATTACTGGCGTTCAAGAAGTGGTTAAGGTGTTTGAATATATTCAATAAATGGACACTTTACTCACACACAAAAAGCGGGTTAGCCCGCTTTTTGTGTGTCTATTAATAGCGCTAGCAACTACCACCAGAGCTAATCAACGTATACTGGACCAACACCCATATTCCACATAATAACTGCAGCTACACGCACTACAACCATCATCACCAGCCCCACCGTCACTACCGAACTAGCATACATAAAGGCACGATCCTTATCGATATCCATTAATATAGGAATACCTTCATATATTAAGTACACCGCATAAGCTCCGGCAATACCGGTTGCTATCGCATTAACCCAGATATCTGGATATAGACCAAAAATACCCGCTAAAAATACTGGAGTCGTTACATATACCGCAAGAGCCGTACCTGCATAATGACGTTTTTCATCCTCGCCTTTAACGCCATAGGTTTTGGCCATAAAATTGATGAATTCACCCAATATAAACACACCTAACAGCAGGGCAACATAAGTCAGGCCACACAACTCCAATGCACTTCTCGCCGTAAGACGAACAGCATCACCACCACCCACACTCCAGCCAACCTGAGTAACACCGATATAAAAGCAAACTGCTGGAATCAACGCCAACAAGGGCACATGGCTAAGAAAAACCTGCCTAAAAGAATGTTTTTCGTTACGAATCGCTTTCCACTCGCTGTCAGGGTGCAACATAATACCAAGGGTATGCTCTAAAAATGCCATCTCTTAAACCTCATTATTTCTTTTTCGTTAAATTATTATTATTACTTTGCACAGCATCAAGTATTGATGACAAAGAAAAATATCACCAATAAGAAATAAGAATAAAAAAAGATGAGACAATACCCAAAAAGAATAAGGGTATTGGTGGAAGGGGGGGGACTATTTAACGACTTTTAAACTTGGCCGTTTTTTATTACTTGATGACGAAGGTGTTGAAGATGGCGATGATGAGCTCGACACAGGCGAGGGAGAAACCGGCGGAGGCGTATCGATCTCCGGTTCTATCTCGAAGATCATTCCCTGCTGATTCTCTTTTGCATAGATACCCATGATAGCCGCACAGGGAACAAATATCTCCGTGGGTACGCCACCAAAGCGGGCACTAAAGAATAAGTTATTATCCTCCAGCGAAAATTCATTAACTGCTGAAGGAGCAATATTAAGCACTATTTGACCATCTGGATTGACATGGTCCTGCGGCACTAACACCCGATCATGAAGCGCATTAACTAATAAATAAGGCGTGCATTGGTTATCAACAATCCAATCATACAGTGCACGCACTAAATAAGCGCGACTAGAGCTCATTGTAGACATATCATATCCCGCAAAAGATGAATATTATTGCTTAAACTCGCATTTCCAGCTCAAGTTCACTTAGGCTTTCTTGAAAAGCTTCACGTGAAAACAGTCGTTCCATATAGTCATGTAACGGTTTGGTCTGACGCGTATTAGGTAATTTGACACCGAAGTGCTCCAAACGCCATAACACAGGGGCAAGACAACAATCTACCAGCGTAAACTCTTCGCTCATAAAGAATGGCTTTTCGTCAAATATAGGCGCTACCGTGGTCAAGCTTTCTTTTAGCTCTTTCTTAGCATTAGCGACAGCTTCAGCATCATTGTTAGCCACGATGATATCTACCAAAGGTGACCAATCTTTCTCTATACGATGCATCCACAAGCGACTTTGAGCACGAGTTACTGGATAAACTGGCAACAATGGAGGATGAGGGAATCGCTCATCTAAGTATTCCATCATTACTTTTGACTCATATAAGACTAAGTCTCTATCAAGCAATACCGGGAGAGAGTTATATGGCGTTAACTCACATACCTCTTCGGTCAATTCTGTGGGGTCGATATCCTCTAAATCGTAAGTCACTCCTTTTTCAGCAAGAACGATTCTAACACGATGACTGTAATGATCCTGAGCATCAGAAAAATACGTCATTGATGAGCGTTTGGTGACAACACCCATTGATTCACCTCAAATATAGTTAGTTAGTGCCCATCCACAAATGGCTCGTCGCGAGGGGAAATAAAAATGGTCATTCCTATTTAAGGATAGGCGCTACTAGATACAAGCGTTTACTTATTGCAAACAACTGCATCTAGCGGTGCAAAGATGACTGTTTTAATTTTTTCCGCAGCAGAGCCCTATTTATGGATGGGCACTAGTTATAAGTTTACGCGGTATACCAGCGGTATACGCTCTCAGAAATAAAAACGGCTTTATCATCAACAACATGCTTCGCATGCAAGACGATAAAGCCGCGGGATATTAACACAAAAAGACTTGCCTTAGTGAATACCTTTCCAATACTCTCGATTTAATAGGAAAGTAAAGACAAACAACACCACCAAGAACAACAGAACAAACACACCTAAGCGCTTACGGTCTTCCGCGATAGGCTCACCCATGTACTCAATAAAGTTAACCAAGTCATAAATAACTGTATCGAACTCCTCGGCACTCACAGAGCCTTTAGCATCACTTTCTACCAAAGCACCACAATGCTCATCAACCACAGCCTCACCTAACGCATTACGCACAACCTTACCATGCCCATCTAATTTAGGGCCTGGCCCGCAAGATAACAAGCCCTGCAGCTCCATCATCACATGTGGCATACCAACATTGGCAAACACACGGTTATTCACACCCAATGGACGTGAAGGATCGCTATAAAAATTGCGTAAATAGGTATACAGCCACTCTGGAGAACGCACTCGCGCCACTAAGGTTAAATCAGGAGGAGAAGCACCAAACCATGCTTTAGAATCTGCAGTTCCCATAGCATTAGTCATTAATGAGCCAATTTTTTCGTCGCCGAAAACCAAGGCATCCATCATTACTTTGTGCGGGATACCTAAATCGTCAGCAACACGCTCATAACGAGAGTATTGCGCCGTGTGACATGCCAAGCAATAGTTCATAAACCATTTAGCACCATTCTGTAACGATGCCTTATCTGACAAATCCGCTTTATATTCATCGCACGGAATAGAGCCACAATCAAAAGCACCACCAGCAGCAACCGCCTTAATCGGTAACACAGTCATTATGACGAAGAACAATACGCCCAACCAGACCAAGCCTAACGGCAAGCCCTTAGCCTGTGTACGCTCCGGTGTTACACCGACAGAATCTTTAGACGTTAGTATAGGAATCGCTACGGTAAAGGCCGTCAACAAAAGACCAAATGCGCGGATAAACAGTGGGATTTCGCCGCTAGCCAGTGAAATATTGCCTAATATAAGCGCCAAAACAATACACACCAACCAGCTAAGAATCGACTTCACCTTAGGTGACTCAGGGTTTGACCAAACAGGCATCGTAAAGAAAAACACAAAGTAAAATGTCGTTCCCAATTGCGACAATGCTGTTCTACCATCGGTAGGGGACTGCACACCAAGGTAGCCTAAAACAACAAAGATCGCTGCAAACGAAAGCAACATGATTTTTGGCATCCAACCCTTGTAGCGGATTGACCTTACCGGGCTCTTATCCAACCAAGGAAGGAAAAACAGTACAACGATAGCAGAACCCATCGCCATAAAACCAAGCAACTTCGCCGTAAACACACCGCCCAAGTCAATGGTCACTGCACGCAAAATCGCATAGAAAGGCGTGAAGTACCATACCGGGGCAATATGATCTGGAGTTTTCAGGTTATTGGCCGCTTCAAAGTTGGCATATTCAAGAAAGAAGCCTCCCATTTCCGGCGCAAAGAATATCACTCCGGCAAATGCTGCCAAGAACACAGTAATACCCACCAAATCATGGACGGTGTAAAACGGATGAAATGGGATGCCGTCTTTAGGGATACCATTTTCATCTTTGTGCTTTTTAATATCTACGCCGTCTGGATTATTTGAACCCACCTCATGAAGAGCCAAAATATGTAACACCACCAACGCTAAAATAACAATCGGCAATGCAATAACATGCAAGGCAAAGAAGCGGCTAAGAGTAGCGCCTGAAATCAAATAGTCTCCACGAATCCACTGAACAAGATCTTCACCCACATAAGGGATTGCACCAAATAGCGATACAATCACCTGAGCACCCCAGAAAGACATCTGCCCCCAAGGAAGCACGTAGCCCACAAAGGCCTCCGCCATGAGTGCAACGTATATCACCATGCCAAATATCCATATCAACTCACGTGGAGCCTTGTACGAACCGTACAGCAAGCCACGAAACATATGCAGATAAACGACAAGAAAGAATGCCGACGCACCGGTCGAATGAAGATAGCGAATTAGCCAACCCCAGTCTACGTCACGCATAATATATTCCACTGAGGCAAATGCGCCTTCAGCCGAAGGCTCATAGAACATCACCAACCAAACACCGGTTAATAACTGGTTAACCAACACCAGCAATGATAAAACGCCGAAAAAGTACCAAAAGTTAAAGTTTTTAGGCGCGTAATATTTAGCCATATGAGTATCCCATGCACGCTGCACGGGTAAACGCTCATCAACCCAATTCCAAAGACCTGTTAACAAATTCATTATGCAGCACCTCCATCTTCACCGATCACTACTATGGAATCCGTCTCATAAAAGTGGGGGGGAACTTCTAAATTAGTGGGGGCTGGAACACCTTTATAAACGCGACCGGCCAAGTCAAATTTCGAGCCATGACAGGGGCAAAAGAAGCCACCTTGCCATGCGTCGCCACCCAAATCTTTCGCGCCCACTTCAGGACGAAACTTAGGTGCGCAACCCAGATGAGTACATACACCCAACATAATCATAAATTCTGGGTTAATAGAGCGCCACTCTTTTCCAACAAGGTCTGCTGGCTGCACTGATTTTTCAGAATTGGGATCGCTAACATCATTTTCAACGCTTGCTAGACCATCTAAGGCTTCTTGTGTACGACGAACAATATACACCGGCTTACCGCGCCACTCTTCGGTAATCATTTGACCAGGAGCGATTTTAGCAAGATTAATTGTTACTGGTGCTCCAGCAGCTTTCGCCTTGGCACTTGGATTCCACGACCCTACAAATGGCACCATAAAGCCCACCGCACCCGCTGCACCCACTACTGATGTAGCTGCAGTCAAAAATTTACGTCGACCTTCATTCACTACTTCGCCATCACTCATGACGTACTCCCCCCATCACTACTTAGATTACTGACCAAAAGAAAATGCGCTTCGCTGCAGAACACAAAGACAAGCGTTTACTTTTATATATGACAACTTTTACTTTTATATACGACAAAGAAGTGCCTCTAATGGCACACCCAATACCAAATATAAGCAATTCTCTTACTATTAACCGACACATGGTAATGAAATTAGACCACAGTGACAAGAATCGCCACACATTTCGTACGTATTATTGTATTTAAGGCAAAAAAAATGCCCGGGTTGCGAACAACCTGAGCATTATTTGAGCAAAACGTCGTATTAACGTTTTGAGAACTGAGGTTTCTTACGTGCTTTACGTAGGCCAACTTTCTTACGCTCAACTTCACGTGCATCACGAGTAACATAACCCGCTTTACGTAGTGCTGGACGATTCTCTTCATCATACTGCATTAAGGCACGAGTTAAACCGTGACGAATTGCACCTGCTTGACCAAAACTACCACCGCCTTTTACTGTCGCGTTGATATCGAATTGGTCAGCCGCTTCTAATAGCTCAAGCGGTTGGCGAACAATCATACGCGCCACGTCACGACCGAAATACTCTTCGATTGTGCGGCCGTTAATAGTAATTGCGCCTGTACCTTTTGTAATAAATACGCGAGCGGTTGACGTTTTACGTCGACCTGTACCGTAATATTGAGTAGCTGTCATCATAAACTCCTGATTATAGTGTCAGTTCTTGAGGTAACTGAGCAGCATGTGGATGCTCTGTTCCCGCGTAAACTTTCAGTTTTCTGTACATTGCACGACCTAGCGGGCCTTTAGGTAACATACCTTTAACCGCCATTTCGATCGGGCGCTCAGGAGCTTTTTGGATCATTTTTTCGAAACTGAGTGACTTAATACCACCGATGTAGCCAGTGTGACGATAATATAGTTTGTTTTTTGCTTTATTGCCCGTTACACGAACTTTTTCAGCATTAACAACTACGATATAATCGCCAGTGTCTACATGGGGGGTGTACTCAGGCTTATGCTTACCGCGTAAACGGGTAGCAATCTCTGTAGCCATACGGCCTAGAGTTTTGCCATCAGCATCAATAACATACCAGTCACGTTTTACCGTTTCTGGATTGGCACTTATAGTCTTCATGTTGTGGTTGCCTTTATTGAACCTTGAAATACTGAACCTAAGTAAGCTTGTAGCTTAGAATAACTTACAATAGGGTCATCTAAAAAAAGAGCGCGAATTCTATACAATTGAAGAGTATGGCGCAAGTGGTTTATTGAGCATCGAATAATTATCGTAACTACTCAGCACTGTCCGCAACTGTTCAGATTGCAGTCAACATTGTGCTGCGCAAGGCGAAAAATGTGAGTTTACAAGTGTAAACAATCATTTTTTAACGCAGTTCAGCGCGATTTTGGCTGTGAGCTGAGTAGTTACTAATTATCTATGGTTTATGAGGGCGCGACAGGTATTCGTGGCTTTGCATCTCCAGTAAGCGACTTACCGTACGCGCAAACTCGAATTGCAGTCGGTTACCACTATAGAGTGTATTTAAGGGCTTATCCGCAGAAACAATCAACTTAACACTGCGATCATAAAATTCATCAACAAGACTAATGAAGCGTCGCGCTTGATCCTCACGCTTTTCTGTCAACTCGGGGATATTGGATATCACTACCGCATGATACTCTCTCGCCAACTCAATATAATCATTTTGTGAACGCGGCCCGTCACACAAGGCCAAAAAATCAAACCATACGACATCTTCGGCGTGATAGCGGGCCTCTATCTTACGGCCCTCCACTTCCAACATACGTTTGTTAACAATTTTTTCTTTATCTGGCACCAGACTATAAAAACCGCTATAAAGACTTTGATCCGCCCCATCATCCAAAGGGTAATGGTAGAGCTCAGCTTGCTCTAAGCTGCGCAGTCGATAGTCTA
>JBLHVX010000078.1:0-8466 GCA_047628835.1 Granulosicoccus sp. | reverse complement strand
GCTTCTTCTGCAGCCTGAGCTTCTAGGCTTTCGGAAGTTTCGATTAAGGTACACACCCAATAAGCTTGGCGGCCTTGTTGGCAGGCATGATTAATACGTTGGATGATCTCTGGGCGCTTTTGCTGGCTAATAATTACCGTGTCAACGGGAATGCGACCCCTGGGCAACTCATCAATCACCGAGTAATCTAAATCGGCATAGGCGCTCATCGCTAACGTACGCGGTATAGGCGTCGCCGTCATAATAAGCTGGTGAGGAATTCTTGCGTCATTTCCCTCTCCACTTCTATCATTGGCGCTTTCTATATTGTCGGGACATGCGGCCTTGAAACCTTTATCTCGCAGGCTTAAACGTTGATGAACGCCAAAGCGGTGCTGCTCGTCGATAATCACTAAGCTAAGCTGATGAAATACCACGCTCTCCTGAAATAAGGCGTGGGTACCGATAACGACCTGAGTTTCGCCGCTGGCTAATTGGGCTAACTGCTCCCTTCTCTCCTTCACTTTTTGTTTGCCCGTTAAGGAGCCAACACGGATACCTAACGGTGAAAACCATTGCTCAAAATTATAGCGGTGTTGTCCGGCCAGTATTTCGGTGGGCGCCATAATGACTACTTGCTGTTGGTTAGCCACGGCGCGTAATGCGGCCATCGCGGCAACCACAGTTTTTCCTGAACCTACATCGCCTTGGAGCAGTCGCATCATGGGTACGGAGCGTCGAACGTCGCGGCCTATATCATCAATAACCCGTTGCTGTGCCCCTGTTAATGAGAAGCTGAGGGACTTAATAAACTGTTGCTCTAAGGCTTTGTTTGCCGGTAATGCTACCGCCACTTGTTGCTGGCGTAGTTCTCTCAGCTGCAATAGATTTAATTGGTAAGCCGTCAGTTCTTCCATAATAAGCGCTTGTTGATAAGGGTGCTGACCTTCTAGTAATTCGTCAAGATCGGCATTTTTAGGTGGCGCGTGTAAATAAGTTAAGGGCTCAAATAGACTGTTAGTTTTTGTCACGTTGAGCCGTTTAACTGGGCCTTGCTCTGGCAATAATTCACCGGGTACAAGAGAAAGATAGCTAATAAAATCAAGACTTTTAGAGAAAGTAAGCGCTTGCTTTATGAGTGAGCGTAATCGGTTTTGAGTAATGCCCTCGGTAATAGGATAAATGGGTGTGAGGGTTTCTTCGAGAGCACTTTCGCTGCCCGTGGATGACAATAGCTGGTATTCAGGATGATATAGCTCTAAGCCTGATGCGCCACGCCGTGTCTCACCATAGCAGCGGATACGCGCACCGTTTGCCATCGTGTTACGTTGAGCATTAGAAAAGTGGTAGAAGCGTAAACTGATCGCACCAGTGTGATCTTGTACTCGACATAATAGACTACGGCGTTTTCCAAACACCACATTCGTTTCGCTTACTTCGGCTTCTATAACCACGCTTTGATTAGGCTGCAAATGCCCGATGGGAGTAATGCGGGTGCGGTCGGCGTATTGACGAGGCAAATGAAAGAGTAAGTCTTGTAAGGTAATAATGCCTAGTTTTTCTAGTTTTTTGGCGAGTTGTGCCCCTACTCCCTTTAATACAGTAACGGGCGATAACACCGTATTTTTTACCGGTGTTGCGGATGTTTTCGAAGAAGAAGCCATAAAGTCATCACGGTAATTTAATTAAGGGTTGAGGCTCTTATTGATATTCATATTGTACTCTTACCTATATCGACAGACTGGTTTTTTGGCCCTGCAGAATCGCCGTGCGTAACACGTCTACTGCTTTATGGCGTGGAAAGCTAGCGCGCCATGCCAAACCCACGGTACGCTTGGCATTAATCTCGGTGATTGGGCGAATAACCAGAGTATCCGGCGCATAGTTACTAATAGCAGCCGATTTTGGCAAAATAGTAATCCCAATTCCCGACGCGACCATATGGCGCATCGTCTCTAATGAACTACCGGCTGTTGCTGTGCGAATATTGCCACTGTCATCCGCGGCATGGGTTTTAATACTGGGTATGGCTTGAAGTATTTGGTCTCTAAAACAATGGCCTTCCCCCAATAATAATACATTTTCATTGGCTAAATCATCGGCCGATAAGGTATCAAGCTTAGCCAAAGGGTGAGCGGCCGGGAGCAATGCGACAAAAGGCTCATCATACAGCGCCTGAGTGACCACATCGGCTTCGGTGAAGGGTAGCGCGACAATAATCACATCTAGGTCGCCTTTGCGTAGCTGTTGGCGCAACGTAGCCGTAAAACCTTCCTCAACAAATAACGGCATTTTAGGCGCAATGGATTGCAACTGAGGAATAAACTGGGGAAATAAATAGGGTCCAATAGTAAAAATAGCGCCTACTTTGAGAGGACTACCGAGTTGGTCTTTGCCCGATGCAGCAATATCTTTAATCTTAGAGGCTTGCTCGAGAACAGTTTGTGCTTGTACAACGACTTGCTCTCCCATCGGGGTGGCTTGTACGCGGGTTTTAGAGCGCTCAAACAATGCTACGCCAAGCTCCTCTTCCAGTTTTTTAACCGCAACGCTTAATGTGGGTTGTGATACATTACAGCGCTCAGCCGCTCTACCAAAATGCTGGTCTTGGGCCAAGGTAACAATATATTTTAATTCTGTGAGTGTCATAGTGAAGCTCGCGGCCGTTTCTGGGTTGAAGTAAGTTGTGCAGTAATCAGTAGAATCAACATCACTTATTAGTAAAAACTAATGATTTGCTTTGCTTAATAGTAAATCAAATAAATAGGCTTTAATAGCCTCACCAAAATATTTCTGTATAGAGAGTAAAATGCTAAAAGAAAAAATAGCGCTGCTAGGCTTTGGTGATATTGCCAATCGCTTAGCGTCACACCTGAGCGAGCACCACGTGGTGGGTGTTAAACGGTCGAGAATCGCTCACCCTAGTGTCACCATAGACACAGCGGACTGTCGTGATCCCATACAAATGAAACGTGTGCTGTCAGTAGGTTTTGATGTGCTAGTGATAACATTTACCCCGACAGAAATGAGCGACGCAGGCTATGAGCAAGGTTACGTTATACCTACAAAGACTATTTTGGCCGCGTTAGACGAGCAAGTGGTCAAGCCTCGGCTCATTATTTTTGTTTCTAGTACTAGTGTGTATGCTCAACAAGACGGTAGTTGGATAGACGAGCAGTCACCAGCAGAACCCGAGAGTTATAGTGGTCGTCGATTACGAGAAGCAGAAGAGTTAATTGCTAACAGTGGTTATGTTTATTGTCATATACGATTTTCAGGTATCTATGGCAGGAGTCGAGGGCATGTTGTTGAGCAAGTGATTGCAGGTAAAGGCACGGCAGCCGAACCCGCTGTATATACCAATCGTATCCATGCAGATGACTGTGCAGGCGTATTGGCTCACCTCATCCAGCAGCAAAAAGTACAGGGGATTCAAGCTATCTATATTGCTAGCGATCACCAGCCTACGCCATTACATGAAGTTAAAGAATGGATGCGCCATACATTAGATTTACCTGAAGACCACTTTAAGCAAAATACACCTTTGGCCGCTCGTACATTGCGCAGCAATAAACGGTGCAGTAATAAACAGTTGTTAGATAGCGGGTATGTATTTATTTACCCTAGCTTTAGAGAGGGCTACGCGCCTCTTCTGGGTATGGATAACGGATAGTTTTTACATGTCATCGTAAAGGGAGGTGAAAATGTTTGTTGTTTCAATAACTTATACGGTTGATTTAACTGAGGTCGATCCGTATATCGAAGCGCATCTTGTTTATTTAGAAAAATATTATGCAGCGGGAAATTTTGTCGTATCGGGACGAAAAGTACCAAGGACAGGTGGGGTTATTCTTGTTCAGGCAGACAGTAAAGCGGTATTAGAAAATATCTTACAAGAAGACCCATTTGCAAAAGCGAATATCGCCGAGTATGAGATAACAGAATTTATACCCACGAAAGTCACAGCGGGACTTGAATCAATAATAGGAGAGCAAAAATAAGGCGCTGTATGTAAACTAAAAAGCCGCGTGGTGTCATTTTAACAAGCGGCTCTCTAGTTTAAAAAATGAGTATAAAACAGTGTTTAATTATTTTAAATAACCATGATTCCATCAGCTTCAACAACAGCGCCTTTAGGTAGTTCTTTTACGCCGATTGCCGCACGTGCTGGATATGGCTCAACAAAGTATTGCGCCATCACTTCACTCACGGTGGCAAAGTTACTCAAGTCTGTTAGAAAAAGATTCAATTTAACAATGTCAGCTAAAGACCCATCAGCAGCCTCACATACCGCTTTTAAATTTTTAAAAACTTGATGCGTTTGTGCCGCAAAGTCACCGCCAACCAAGGTCATTGTTTCAGGGTCAAGAGGGATTTGTCCTGAAAGATACACCGTGTTGTTCACTTTTACAGCTTGTGAATAGGTACCAATGGCTTTGGGTGCTTTGTCGGTATTGATAATCGCTTTATTTGTCATAGGGTTCTCTTACGCAATAGGTAATTTATTAATATTTTTCCTTAGTTTAGCATCATCATTAGACAAGGGAAAAAACTATTTTTGGCAACGAGTACAAAAAACCGTTGTACGCTGTGCTTGTCTTATTTCTTTAAGCGTGTTGTGGCAGGTAACACAAGGTTTGCCACCGCGACCATAAACGTTAAGCTGCTGTGCAAAATAACCCGGCTTACCATCTCCCCCCACAAAGTCACGCAAAGTGGTGCCGCCTTGCGTAATAGAACGCTGTAGAACCGCTTTAATATTATCTACCCATTGGTCGCACTGTTTACGACTGAGTTTTTCTGCGGCTTTCGTTGGACGAATGCCCGATGTAAATAAAGATTCATTCGCGTAAATATTACCGACACCCACAACAATATGACTATCCATAATAAAGGTTTTAACATCTTTTTTTCGCTTACGACTTTTTTTAAATAGGTATTCACCGGTAAAATCTTCTAACAGTGGCTCGGGCCCCAATTTGCAAAGCAGTTTGTGGTTTAATGGGTCTTCAGTTGTCCAGAGGATGGAGCCAAATCGTCGAGGGTCGTGAAAACGCAAACCGATGTTGTCAGAAAAAAGAATATCTACATGGTCATGTTTTTGGGGTTCATCAACCTTAGTATTAATAATACGTAAGCTTCCCGACATACCTAAATGAATTAATAGATGTCCATGAACAAACTTTAATAATAAATATTTACCACGTCGATGAACGTCGAGAAGTTTCTTTCGGGTTAAATAATTAGGTAATTGAGAGTCAATAGGCCACCGCAATTGGTGATGTCGTAAAACGACCTCGCTAACGTATTTACCTTGAATGTGAGGGGTAATACCTTGGCGAGTGGTTTCAACTTCTGGTAATTCAGGCATAAGCAGATAACATTACTAGGTTAGTGGGTGAAATCGTCATTTGATCACGAAGTGATGGTTACCATGTTATATCGTTGTTGGCTTCAATAAATAGATTAGCTAAGGTGTTATGGTAGCATTTTAGCGTTATAGAGACCGGATAAATAGAATGAAAAAACTTACCAATCTATCAATGTGGACAGTATGGGCGAATGTGTGTTGGAGTCTATCGTTATGGCTACTATGTTTGATGGTGGTGTGGATTGCACTTTCGCAGCAGTCATTTTTTTATAAGCAGTGGTATCAGCTATTAGACATCGATAAAACAATTATTGAATACGCGCCATTGAATCGTTTTGGTCGAGCAAACTTTGTCGAAACAAGTGCCGAAGAGCATGAGCGATTATTTGCGCAGATAACTCAAGCCATTCATCAGCAAGGCAGTGGCTTGGCAGCAATACAATATAGTTTGCATGACGGAAAAAAAGAGACTTTGTTGACTAAAAACGAAGTGATACACTTGCAAGATGTTGCCAATTTAATTGCCGTAGCTACAGTAGGAATGAAAATCATAGCGGTTATTTTTATTTTTTCCTCACTACTCATGCGCTATAAAGAAATAGCAATAAGTTCTCTCGTCCAGCAAGGAATTTATGCAGGAGGAGTAATGATACTGCTGCTTCTGTTGTCTTTTTTCGTTGGAATAAAAAATATTTTTTATTGGTTACACATGATGATTTTTCCGGATAATCATCAGTGGTTTTTTTATTACGAAGACTCGTTAATGTCGACCTTAATGCAGGCCCCAAATGTTTTCTTACCTATTGGTGTCGTTTGGATAACAGGAACGTGGTGTTTGTGGGGTCTTGCGGTTGTTGTCAGTAGGCGTATTTAGAAGTCTGTCCGCGAATAGAAACTTACCGTAGAAAAGTAGGCATTGTATAAACAGCGTTCATTAAAAAACCCGAACAAGTCGGGTTTTTTAATGAAGATAAACGTAACTAAATATCAGTTACTTAATTTTAGCTTCCTTGTACTCCACGTGTTTACGAACAACAGGGTCGTACTTTTTGATTACCATTTTTTCAGGCATGTTGCGCTTATTTTTATCAGTAGTATAAAAATGGCCAGTGCCTGCACTTGAGTTCAAACGAATTTTATCACGCATGGTGCTTATCCTCTTCTATCGAATCGTTCCGGTTAATTACACTTTTTCGCCACGAGAGCGAAGGTCTTCTAGTACCGACTCGATACCTTTTTTGTCAATAATACGCATGCCTTTAGTAGATACGCGTAATTTAACAAAACGTTTTTCAGACTCAACCCAAAAGCGGTGAGAGTGTAAATTAGGCAAAAAACGACGTTTGGTGTGGTTTTTTGCGTGAGAAACATTGTTTCCAGTTACAGGACGTTTGCCAGTAACTTGACATACTTTAGACATGATATTGCCTCTAATAAGCTAATCGTTATAAATAAACCATCGTATCGTCGTAAGGCTATCTAAAGATAGGCGTCTACGCCGACACAGTAAAATGGGCGAAAGTAAAAATCTTTCCAGTCTTGAGTAGTTGAATTGTACGCTTATAATCCCGCTGACTAGCGGCGAGTTAGCGTCGGTAAGACTACCCACAAAAAGAGCCGCGTTTTATACCAAAATGTACAGTTAATAGCAATGAATACTTGTAAGGCGTATGTGTTTTTTACTCATACGGTAGAATAATCACCAATTTCGTCTAAAAAAGCCCGTTATCTGGCCTTATTGCGATTCACTATCACTATTAATTATTATAGCCAGCCACGTTCAGCAAATGAGCATACTTCCCCATCGCCAACCACTAGGTGATCGAGTACTTTTATATCTATTAACCTTAGGCTCTCGATAAGTTGTTGTGTGATGTGACGATCCGCTTGGCTTGGCTCGGCAATGCCAGAAGGATGATTATGCGCAAAAATAACGGCGACTGCATTATGCTCCAAAGCAAGTTTGACGATTTCTCGTGGGTAGACGCTAGCGGAGTTAACGGTACCAAAAAATATTTCTTGATAACGTAGAAGCTGATGTTGGCTATTTAAAAAAAGCGTAGCGAATATCTCCTGTTGTCGATGTCGAAGCTGAGCAGATAAGTACCGTTTTACCTGTTCAGATTGGGTAAATATATTACCTTTGGTGAGAGTTTCTGCTAAATGTCGTTTAGCCATTTCTAGCACAGCCTGCAGCTGTGCATAACTGGCATTGCCCAACCCTTTACCCTTGCAAAAAGCAGATTGATCGGCATCAAGTATGGCGCGTAGGCCACCAAAATCGTTTAATAGTCTACGTGCAAGATCTACCGCAGATAAGCCTGCGCAGCCGGTGCGTAAAAAAATGGCGAGCAACTCTGCATCAGAAAGAGCAGATGCTCCGTTGAGGAGTAGTCTTTCTCGGGGGCGTTCGGCCATAGGCCAGTCGGTAATTGCCATTGTCTCATCCTTGATAATGGTGGTGCGTGTTGATAGCGCCTGCTTACGAACTTGCTGAGTAAGCTGACTCACTAAGCGGGCTATAAATAGTGTCGAATTCCCTGACAAGGTGGTATCGTAGCAGGTTAAAGCATACTTACGCAAAGTTACGCAAAATCGTTAAGCAAGGTTTACCTTGTGCTTGATAATCACTCAATCATTGCAGCAATACGTCAACAGGATTTTATATGGCAGCTACTTTAACCAATCGACGTATACTCCTAGGTGTTTCTGGTGGTATCGCTGCGTATAAAAGCGCCGAGTTAATTCGTCGTTTACAAGACTTAGGCGCTGATGTGCGCGTAGTGATGACCCGTGCAGCACAAGAGTTCATCACGCCACTTACACTCCAAGCGTTGTCTGGTAATCCAGTGCATGTCGATTTACTTGATCCTGCTGCAGAGGCAGCGATGGGGCATATTGAGCTGGCCCGCTGGGCCGACGTTATGGTCGTTGCGCCGGCCAGCGCCGATGTGATTGCTCGAATCGCACAAGGCAATGGCAATGACTTATTAACCACCGCTTGCTTAGCTAGGCGTTGCGAATTAATTGTTGCGCCAGCGATGAACGAAGCCATGTGGCATCATCAAGCTACGCAAGCCAATCTAGCGCAATTAAAGGCCCGTGGCGTGCATCAA
>JBLHVX010000077.1:0-8588 GCA_047628835.1 Granulosicoccus sp. | reverse complement strand
TAGATGGCCTAAGTTTTGGTGCGCCCACTCAACTCGAAACTGAACTTGCTGAACGCATCTGTAAAATCATTCCTAATATGGACAAGGTGCGCTTTGTAAACTCAGGCACCGAAGCCACAATGAGCGCCATACGCCTTGCTAGAGGCGCGACTGGTCGCGATAAAATTGTTAAGTTCGAGGGCTGTTATCATGGTCACTCTGACTCATTACTGGTCAAAGCCGGATCTGGCGCATTAACGTTTGGCGTCCCTAGTTCACCGGGAGTCCCTAGCAGCCTCGCTGATCACACCATCACCTTAAACTACAACGATAACGAACAAGTAGAACGCGTCTTTGCCGAAATAGGCCACGAGATTGCCTGCATTATTGTTGAACCCGTCGCCGGGAATATGAATTGCATCCCACCCGTTGATGGGTTTTTACCAACACTACGTAAAGTCTGTGACGATAGCGGCGCATTATTAATATTCGACGAAGTAATGACCGGCTTTCGTGTCCACCCTCAAGGCGCTCAAGCCTGCTATAACGTAGACGCTGATTTAATCACCCTAGGTAAAGTGATGGGCGGCGGCATGCCGGTAGGCGCGTTCGGTGGCAAACAAGCCATCATGGATCAAATTGCGCCACTAGGCCCCATCTACCAAGCAGGTACATTATCTGGCAACCCTATCGCTATGGCGGCGGGGCTTGCTAACTTAGAAGGCTTAACTCAAGACGGGTTTTACGAACGTTTATTTGCCAAAACCGATATATTGGTACAGGGGTTACAAGAGCGAGCCGATGCAGCCAATATTCCGTTTACCACCAACCACGTAGGCTCTATGTTTGGTTTCTTTTTCTTAAAAGAACACAGCGATAACAAACCGGTCACCCATTATCAGCAAGTAATGAATTGTAATATTCCTCGCTTTAATCAGTTTTTTCATTTGATGCTAGAAGCTGGCGTTTACTTAGCACCCGCATCTTACGAAGCAGGCTTTACCTCTATTGCACATAGCGATTCAGACATTCAAGCCACACTGGATGCTGCCGAAAAAGCATTTGCGGCGTTAACATAGCCGCGCCGCAACATGACAAACGCCAATACCAAAAAACACTGGCAAGATATTGAGAAAATAATGACGACGCCTACCCTACCCAGCTGCCTAGTCAATGGTTTGCCGACAACATTCACCACTCGAACATTGTCAGCCTTGACGCTAGCGCACATATGCCGAGCGTACCACATGATGCGTTTCAAGAGTGGCAAGAGCAACGTATACCCGGCGCACGTTTCTTTGACTTCAATCATAAAATCGCCGATACCACATCAGAACTGCCACACATGTTGCCCTCGGAAAAAGTATTTGCCAAAGAGCTTAGGCAATTAGGCATTAACGAAGTCAGCATCATATACGATAGTGCGGGTATATTTTCTGCACCACGCGCGTGGTGGATGTTAACGACTATGGGGCATAAGCACTGCGCGATAATTGACGAAGATTATTGGGGGACATCCACTCCACATTGCAATCTGGGGTTTTGAGCCCCTTTTAGGCTTATCTCGGTACCTTTTATAAATTGCATAACGCAAACTGCCGAACAATTCACCTTAATCTTTTCAGATTTTTACCGGTGGACGTCCTATTGATTTTATCCCCTCAACTAGCGTTAAATAGCGCCCTCGTTGAACGACAAACCGTTACAACAAACAACGCATCCGTAGCTCAGCTGCATAGAACAAGTGGCTTCGAACCACTTGATCGGTGTTGAGACCAAAGGGGGAGGCGCATGGGTGCACCGAATAATCCCTCCGTCACTTTGCTTACCTTTCTTACTTAGTTATTATATTCGCCATGATAAAAAACTGTGTCCGCAAAAAAAGAGACAATAAATTGATGATAAAAAAAGCATGTTGTATCTTATTACTGGCAAGCCAATTAATAGTGGTCAATGTAGTGGTATCTAAGGAAATCTCAAGTAGCTCTCTTAGCTCTCCTACCCCACCTAGCCTATCGAATACCATCAAAAACATTTGCCCCGAGTGTGCCATTAAAGCTAGCCAGCAAACGGCTACGTTAATACTCGATAAGGGAGAAACTGCATTGTATACCCGTGCGTGGCTTACCAATCACTCAGGACATACTATCGACATCCAGTATTTTATATGGAGCGAAGATAATATTGGCATTTTAGCGATGGAAGCCTTGCTTCAAGCGGCTAATAGAGGGGTCGTGGTGAGAATTATTGTCGATGACTTTTTAATTGATGCGGATTTCTCTGTACTACTCGCGTTAGAAGCACACCCCAACATTCATATTAAAATTTATAACCCAAAGCATAAAGTCGGCGTATCTACTTTTACACGTGTAAAAAACCTCACGGCAGACTTTAGAGATTCCAACCAACGAATGCATGACAAACTGGCCATTTTTGATGACACCATTGCTATTACTGGCGGGCGTAACATGGCCGACGAATACTTTGACTTTGACAACCAATATTCATTTCGCGATAGAGATGTCTTAGTGCACGGCAAATCAATCACCACCATGAAAGCCAGTTTTGAACGATTCTGGAATAGTGATTTATCCTTATCACTCAGTAAATTATTAGCCGACGAGCTAGCGGAGTTAACACCCAAGGCGACGACAGACGCCTATAACAGACTGTCAAACTACGCCAATGACCCCAATAATTTTTCGGCAGAAGTGAAGCACTCCATCAATCAGTTCCCTACTGCCTTCAATACCGTTCTCGATGATATGCGCTGGAGTGACGCTTATTTTATTTATGACTATCCGGGTAAAAATGATGGCCTATCGGGTCTTGGTGGTGGCGGAAAATCGACAGATGAAATCATCAAATTGCTAAACAGTGCAGAAAAAGAAATCATCATACAATCCCCCTATTTAATTATGTCCCCAGAAACCATTACATTTTTTAAAACGCTGAGGAATAAAAACATTACGATTAAAGTATCCACTAACTCTCTCGCCTCTACCGATAATTTAATGGCTTATAGCGGCTACCATAACATCCGCAATCAGCTACTCGACATAGGCATAGCACTTTACGAATATAAACCCGCTCCCCAAAACCAAGCGGAGCTACATCACCGCTATTTACAACTTAAAGACTCACCCCCCATATTTGCTCTTCACGCCAAAAGCATGGTGATAGACCGAAAAGTTGCGCTTATTGGCACCTTTAACTTTGATCCTCGCTCAATCAACCTAAACACCGAAGTCGGTATGGTGATACCAGAAGCGACTACCGCCACCGAGCTTTATCAGTTAATTGCGGATGATATGAAAGCCGAAAACAGCTGGCATATTTCAACAACAAACAACCCCGATAGCGAAGTAAGCCTATGGAAACGCATTAAACTCACCCTCTTAAAATGGCTACCCTTAGAACCGGTTTTATAAACCACTTCACTGCGGTTCTATTAGCCTCATGAAAATTGGCGATAAACTATACCGACGACGGCAACACAGTACCGAATCGAGTCCTGCATGACGAATATGATGAGTAAGAGACATGCAGACCAAAACAAAACCGCGTCATTGCGGAAAGCGTTTTTTGCTTATCCGGAATCCAACCTCGCACGACCACGTTAAGTTAACGGAACAGCTGTAAAACCAACTAACCATTGAATCTAAAGAGTTAAGCACTATGGTTTTATTTTGCTAATTACTACGCGTTAAAACGAAAAGTCGCGCATAGTGCGAATTTTTTAGTTCCACTGTTCATCCTCTTTTATCCCGATCACACTCCCTCAAAACCACTTAATGGTTTCCATGAATCAATAAAAAGGTGATCTTATTGTGAAAACGATAACCTTAACAAAATTAATGTGTGTCGCGGTTCAATTGGTGATTAGCTCTATAGCCAATGCAGCTGGATTAATGAAGCCTGTGAACAGCGGCTTGCCTGATTTAGAAATACGCAAACACCATGTCGGTGTCACCATTGAAGATGGCTATATCACCACATCTATTGTGCAAGCATTTCATAAACCCCGTCAACTATAACTGGAAGCACTGTACTCTTTCCCCGTGCCAGAATCAGCCTCTGTCGGTGAGTTTATGTATTGGATCAACGGACAAGTCGTTATTGCTGAGGTCGTCGAAAAACAAAAGGCGAGAGCGATTTACGAAAATGAAAAGTCTGCAGGGCGCGGTACCGCGCTAGTAGAAAAAGATGAATACAAAACATTTGATATCAGCGTTTATCCCGTTAAAGCGCAATCCGATGTCAAAATACGCTTGGTCTATATACAGCCAGCACATATTGATACCGATATAGGGCGCTAAGTATACGCATTAGAAGAAGGTGGGGTAGATGAAGAAAAACTCGCTTTCTGGTCACGCAATGAAGTGGTCACAGAAAAATTTAGCTTCGATTTACATTTTCTATCAAGCTACCCTATTGACGCACTGCGTTTACCTAAACACCCCAATGCGACCATCCAACAATTATCACCCAATGAGTGGTCTGCTAGCTTAGTCAATCAAACCAACCTAGAAGAAGCGGGCAACACACAAAACATCATCACCCTTTCACAAGATATTGTTGTGTACTGGCGTCATAAAGAAGGCTTACCGGGAAGTGTAGATCTAGTGACCTATAAAACCGAAGCCAGTCAGCGCGGTGCGTTTATGCTCACTACTGGAAGCCCGGCACTGCCAATGTGGTGTTAAGCGCAAAAATAGGGGGCAACGAAAAAACCTATCGTAGCACCGTCAAATTTCCTAGTACCCGTCATCGTAACCCCGAAATCGAACGCCTGTGGGCCTTTGCCTCTATCGACCATTACAGTCACAACTCGACTACTATGGAGACTATAAAGATACCGAACAAGCTATCGTCGACATTGCCGTTGAGTATGGTTTAGTCACGGATTACACCTCGATGATTGTGGTGGAAGAAACGGTTTTTCAATCGATGAATATCGATAGAAACAATCAGCATCGCGTAGAGACTGAGCACAAAGCACGAGAAGAACGCAACGCACAGCCGGATACCAATAACCGAGTATATACGCAGCAACCTATGTTAAAAAGTCTGGCCCTTCTACCAGTAATTCTAACGGTAACTCTTCTGGCAACTCTTCTGCTAACTCTGGCGGTGGTGCCGGTGCGGTTAACCCATTATGGGTACTGATAATGCTATTGACCAGCATGCGCAAACGCATTCAGGAATAAAACCGTGAAATACTTAGCCTATCACCTATTACTCCCCGCTTATACGGCGGGGGCCTTCTCTTAGCAAGGCTATTACGGTTTGCTCAAGTGGCAGGTTGTATTTCCGTGATAGCGTTTTTCTGTCGACAGTATTTTGGGCTATTAGTCTTCGATAAAGCTGCGGTAAAAAATGGCGAATACTGCGATTGCTTTCAGGCCATTTTACCCACAGTACTTTCAGCCATGGGTTGGGGATGTCATCGCATTTTCGGTAAGCTTAGTGTGGCTAGCCACTTATTCGGCAAGAGCCCTTATACCGCCTGTAGTCGCAGGCGTTTTGCTGGCAAATATATTGCTGCTGTCTAATTGGTCGCCTATAAACTATTACTGTGGTTTATCCGGCATATTATTTTCACCATTAATCACGGCGGCTTATCTCAATGCGAAGCATCATAAAAATATAATCGGAGTAATGCCTTTGATGCTTATTGTCATCCAACTAATTGCCGACCTAATCACCCAAGAATTCGTGTTTGTGAATACCCACTGACATGCATATCCAGAATCACATTTAGTGGTGGCTATTGCGGGCTTGCTGATGGTGGGAATTTTTGAGAAATTGAAAAATTCAAGCGCTAAAGAATAGTTTGAAAATTTGAAGTCGCCACTAAAGGTGACGATGGTATTAAATTTTAACCCCTTCGACACCTTTCCTTTTTTTGGTTTATGGGCAGAGATTGTTTAAGAAGGTGCCATTATCTTTAGTATAGGAATTATCTCCTCCATTTAAGCAAAAATCATTATCCGATACATACATTGAGCTAACATCCGGCGCCACGTATAAAGCACCTAATACATTCTGTGTAACCTGGTTGCCGGTATAGGCTTTTTTGATTTTTATATCGTCTCCCTCTTCGATATAAATCCCCCACTTTTCACAACCGCTTATTTGATTGTCCCGCACGGTTAAATCAGATCCATTTTGTACATAAATACCATAACGTTTACAGCCCTCGATAATATTGTCTCTGATGGTAACTTTTTGTGAACCGGTCAAAACATGTATGCCATAGCGTGTATTCCGGATGATGTTATCCGCTATAACATTGCCTTCACCAGAAGGGCCGTGAACATCTTCACCGACACCAATGCCTCGGCCAATTGTACTGCTGTTGGGGTCACCATCAATAACATTATTAACAATCAAATTGTTATATTCTCCCGAACCATGTAAATCAATAGCATCTTGTGTGGTATGTTTAAAATAGTTTCCAGCAATGACAATATTATGGCTGGGGTTTTGACCGGGTTTTCTTTTATCACCTTGTATGACTACCCCATGACGGATGTGAGGCCCAATAAAGTCACTCCCCTCAACCAGACCATACTGACTACCGTTCGTATATACCACACCGTATCCGTGCCCGCCTTTTTCCGTTTCTGACGCTTGCCTGAAAAGGGAATTAATAACTCGACCTTCTGAAGTACTATTAAAATAAACAGCATGTAAAATAAATCGAGAGAAATGAGTATTTGAAATAGTGACACTATCGCCATATCGAATATCAATCAATCTACCTATACCTCTGGAGTGGTTCGCCTTTAATGTCAGGTTATCAATGGTAACATCTGAAATATACCTGCCTGTCATCAAAGAACGATCCTTACCGTAAAATATAGATGCTATCACTGATAATGAAGTGCCCTCACCTTTAAGGTTTATGTGATTCTTTAATATTATTTCATTTTTAATATGATATTTACCACGATTAACCAGTATCGTATCGCCTTCGTGAGCAGCTTGAATAGCTAAATTGATAGCGATTGAGTCGTCATCAGTGTAATCATCAGCGGTAGCACCAAATTCCAAAATAGAAAGTTCTGCGGCATGAGCACCCGCTATAAATCCAGTCGACAAAAGAACCGCAAAAACAAATGATTGTTTAACATTTAAAAAGCACATAATATAATTCACTCCTTTACATTTAACAAATCAACAAAAACCAACAAGGACACCAGCTCTACGTCATTGTTAATCGACTGCCCCCAAAAGCGAATATTAATTTACACGCTTAGGACTTTGACCCCTATAGCCTGCCTGCAACCTACTTTAGGCCGATAAAACTATTACTTGATGACTTAATAGTGAGCTGAATGCAGTAAAGAACAACTTGCCACGTGCAGAATATTAGATGTAACCTTTACAAAGCCCTTTCGGAGAATCCGTAATGAATAAGCCTATCAACCTAAATGTCAGAGTTAGCGGAACCCTTGGAGAATTTGTTTCATCTAATATAGTCGAGACGGGCGAGTATGGTAATGCCAGTGAATATATCCGTGACCTAATCCGCAAAGACAAGGCTCAGACGAACCAAAAAGCATTCGATACCTTACAAGCTGAATTACAGCATGCGTTTTCCGCGCCAGAAAGTAGTTACATCGAACTCTCTGCCGACGACATCATTTCACCTGTATCCTATTAGCCTGCACCAACTTCCGCCCTAAAACTCACAATATAAAAGCGCTTTATAGCTTTATCACCCAGCAAATCAATGAACTCAAAACCGTATTTCCGCAAGAGACCAAACTCAGCTTCCGCAGTTTTCAACTCCTCAAAAAGGCTATATCGAAGCGCGTTACCCTAATAAATATGAGATTACCGTTGATGAGTTGCAGTGGTTGGCGGCACGAGTAGACGTATTAAAAACGCTAACAGCGCATTTAAGTGTAGATCACATTCAGCAATTATAAACGTCATCGTTGCCTAATCGGCCGATTTAAGGCTAAATCACTTTAAGGGCTTCAAAGATAAATACTGCCTTTGAAGCGATACAATCCCTAAAAACCAAAGTGAAAACTCAAATACAGCATGAAATTATCACAAAAATAACTCGGAAAGTTATAATCAATCCATGAATAGAATGGAAAAGGAAGGCCCTTAAACAACACCGCAAAATACACAATCCAGCAAAAACATTGATTGCTGAGAAGGTGGGTATTCTAGAAGTGATAGATACTGCGGCTAATGTTAAACAGCTAATAGGCCATCAATATGATTATCGATTACGCGTGGGTGACTATCAAATATTTTTCAATCATGCCGCGCTGATAGAGATTGTATTTATTGAAGTGATAAGGAAATGTGATGAACGAACATATTAACACTGACCATACCGTGCTAAAGGATTAATCAGGTAATCCCGCGTTTGCTGTTGTTCCGTGGGCGGATTACCCATCGCTCTATAAAACCGCTGCAATCACGATCCCCCATGAAGTTGTCGTCTTGCTAGTCAAGCATGACTGCACATTATTAGGGGCATGGCGGCGGCATAGACAGATGAGCCAACAAGAATTATCCAGCATGACCGGTATACCCCAAGGATCTCTGAGTCGTATGGAGTCTCAAAACAATAAATACCA
>JBLHVX010000076.1:0-8588 GCA_047628835.1 Granulosicoccus sp. | reverse complement strand
CACCCAACGATCATCTGTTTTTCTGTATTTATCCAGTGCGACAATATAATCTTTTTCTTGATAACTGGACTGATTTAGCACCTGCGCTTGCGGATGCAACTCAAACGAAAAAGCCTTATCAGCACTCGCCTGATGGGACATTAACAGCATAAAAACACAAAAGCCGAGAATATAAAAAGCAATAAGCTTTATATTTTTATCAAACGTATATTTAGCTATCACTATAGATTGCTTCTCTGTGTTGTGAATAAAAGGGTGTAAGCAAAAAATTTATTTATTAGTCATTTCCCATAATGGCATACGTCAACATGTGTTTATACGTACAGAGATAATATTAGTGATGAATTTACAACAAAAACTCTTGTATAGTTTTACGTACATCAGATGCCGCTTTTTCGGTGTGTAAAAAATGGCCGTCGTCGAATACTTCGATTCTTGCTCTTATCTGCACTGCCAATTTTTCGCATTTCTCCGCGAAATCAGCAGGTGCTTGCTTCACCAAGCCTTGATCACCCAATAGTAATAAGGATGGTATTTTGGCATTCACGATACTGCGTACAAATGCTTGTAAAGTATCGCTAGAAAGACCGATCGCCGAGAGACTCCATAGTTTGCTATCTGTATGCCAAAAATATTTCCCTTCCGACTCCGACAATCCACGCACGGCAAGCTGCTCGGCGGTAGACTCTGCAACCGGAGCAAATCGGCTCATACAACGTGCCGTAATCGCGTCCTGTCGAGAAGTAAAGAGAGTCGCTTGCCGCTGAATGCGATACTTAACTTCCCTAATACTGCCCTGAATACGTTCAATAGCTGAAGCACTCTCAGTCAAGGGTGGCATAATTGCATCGATCATAATTAAATGCGATATGCGTTCGGGATAAGTACCTGCAGTCAGTAAAGCTATCATCGCGCCACGGGAATGCCCCATTAACGCAAAGCTATCCCACCCCATTTGGTCGGCTATCGCATAAATCGCAGCGGTATCAGCCCATAGAGGATAATCATCTAAGCCTAGCTTATGATCAGACAACCCATGTCCAGCAGAATCAATCGCTAGGCATTGCACACCTTCGAGTTGCGGCGCCAATGCCGAAAAACTCCCACTGTTATCCAGCCAACCATGAAGAGCAATAATCGGTAAACCACCGTTATCTCCCCACAATTGAGCAGCATAGGTAAAACCATTAAAAGTGAATTGCTTTTCTATTGGGGAGGCCATGCTGAGATGTGACGGTGCGCCAGCAGGCGAAGAAGAATTAGACAATAGCGTGCTCGCTCTACAATTTTAAATATGAACGGGCTGCACGCTAGCGGGCTGATGCAACCATTCTAGATCACAACATCCGTTAGCATAAGCTTGGGTTGTTACGCATGCTAAAGCACCTGTACCCATACGGTAGCGACCCGGCTCAAGTCCAGCCAAGCCATCTACCAGAATACCCACTAACGGCTGATGACTAACTATTAGTACGGTGTTTTCACTATGGGCCTCAAGTGCTGATAACGTATCTATAGGGTTACCACTAGGCTGTAAAAAAGATTGGGTAATAACCGGCTTACCTAATTGCTCTGATAGTAATTTCGCAGTCTGCTGAGTGCGCACGTAAGGGCTTGCCCAAATAACATCAATAGACCCTAGAGCAGATGCGTAGTCTGCGGCCATCTGGAGAATATCTTCTCGACCCTGCTGAGCCAGCTCTCGCTGCGTGTCAGTCTCCGCTTTTGCCTGCGCTTCACCGTGACGCATAATAAATACATTCACAGAATCACTCCTGCTGACTATTGATATCCGTCTCTTCTGCTACCGGCCAGTCATTAAAGGGGTAAGGCTTTTCTTCACTGTTATAGGTCAAGTATTGTAAGATTTGGAATAAGTACTTGGACAGACTTCCACCAAATGCTTTCAACCTTTCTTCACCGGTACCCGTCACTAAAGTAAATAAGAACTGAATGATGATAAGGACAGCAACGACATAGCTGGCGACACCAGCAACTACTGCAAATAACACCATAAAAACAAAACGCAGCCAATGCTCCGCTGATAATAGACGTACTTTTAACTCGCTTTGTTTTGTAGTCGTTTTTTCACTAGCTGCAGAATCTTCTACTATTTCTGCGTCAACAATTGATGAGTCTTTTTTCATTAGAGATACCTTTATATTTAGTTATTCTATCTACTCTAGGAGCTTGTCGGGCTTAGGAAAAATCTACTGCGGCAGCAAGAAATCGGTGCCTAATGGTGCCTACTTCTGGTGAATAGGCTCACTATTCGCCTCAAATGATCGAAAAAATGCCCTCGATCTCTTACTGCCTCGCTACGATCCCCTAAGTCCGACAGGCTCCTAGACTGATGACATGACAGTCTAGCAATCATAATGATTATGAACCGGAATGATACCATTATGATTACACGTTGTTAGTTAGAGCGGCAATTAAGCCAAGGACTCCACCAAAAACGCCTCCCCAAACGACTAACCACCCGAGATGGCGTCTGATCATAACTTGAACAATTTCTTTCACTAACTCTGGCGTTAGCTCATTTAAGCGTTTTTCAACAATATCACTGACCTTGCTTTGCATGCCGTCTACAAGATTCGATTGCCCAAGCTCATCGCTCAGCATGGTATTAAATTCATCACTCTGGGTGATCTCGATAACGGTCACTTTCATTTTTTCAATAAAAGGGTCTTTTAAAGGCATTAAGGCATCACTGCCGCCAACCATAGCTAACATACCACCAAAAGAAGAGTTTTCAATAACATCAATTAAGTTATCGAATACTGGTGCAAGGTCTACCTTAGCGATAACAGGGGCTAAATCTACGACACTTGATTTATTTGATTTCTCAGACAAGAAGCGATCAATGTTATCTGTAGTAAAGAATTGTTCCATCAATAAATGGCGAATGCCTAGCTTGAAGTCCTCGAACCGAGCGGGAATAACACCAGAGCCATATAATCCAGGAACCTTTTCAAACAACATGTGTACCGCCAACCAATTGGTGATGGCGCCAGAAAATGCGAATAAACCTACAGTAAGGACTAAATGTTGATTCAAAATATAACCCGCAAAAATGCAGGTTATCGCAATGAAATTAGTAATAATACTTTTGTTCACGGGACATCTCATATGTAGTAACTTTCTTTATATAATCAAGTTAAGTGATGGCTGTTTAAATAATAGATATTTGAATTACAAATCAGTAAAGTTTACGTCGTCACTATGATCGCCAGACATTAACTGGACAATAATACTATCTACTGACTGCTGGTCAAACATTAGCGCATACAAAGCAGACGCTAACGGCATATAAACTTCCATTTCATCTGCTTTTTCTTTGACTAACCGCAACGTGTTAACCCCTTCGACCACTTGGCCAATTTCGTCTACCGCTTGCGTGTAGCTTTTACCAGAACCCAGCGCATAACCTAAGCGATAGTTACGACTTAGGTTTGAGCCACAGGTTAATATTAAATCGCCCACTCCAGCCAAACCTAGCAAAGTCATGGGGTTAGCACCCATATGATGAGAAAAGCGTCCCATTTCGGCCAAAGATCGCGTCATTAACATAGCCAATGTATTCTGGCCGCAGTGTCGAGCTTCGGCCATACCCACTATAATGGCATAAATATTTTTTAATGCTCCGGCAAGCTCCACACCATAGCAGTCATCATTGCTATACACACGAAATGTAGATGAACATAACGTGGCTTGCACACGCTCAATGAGCGAGGTATTTTCACTGGCAATGACCGATCCCGTTAATTGCTGCTGAATCATCTCTTTGGCAAAGTTAGGGCCGCTAAGCACTCCTCTCGGATGATTCGGTAATTCTTGTTCTAGAATTTGGCTCATTAGGCGAAAGCCATTAGCATCAATTCCCTTCGTCGTGCTGACCACATATGCAGACTCGGCTAAATAAGGCTTAAGTTGGCATACCACATCACGAAATACCGAGCTTGGTACAGAAATAAAGACTAGCTCACACTGAGCCAGCGCTTGCTCTAAATCCGCCACGACATAGACTAATGGATTCAAGGTAAAACCAGGCAGATACCGAGTATTTTCTCGTGAGTGTTGAATCTCGTGGGCGCGGACAGTGTCGCGCATCCATAAATACACAGGAAAATCATTCAGACCTATCGTACTGGAGAGTGCAGTACCAAAACTGCCGCCACCGATAACGGCTACTTTGGGGGAGTGGTTCATAGAGTTATTATCCTAAATACCGCAGTTGAATTGTTGCGAGGGTGGCTAAGGTGCAGAATATAAAGTGATTTTTTGCTTTTTTCGGCAAATTCGTAGCCACCCTACGGGTGTAGCCTAAAAAAGTTAAAAACGCTTTAGATTCCGCATCTTAGACAGTCACAGTAGATTCAACTGCGGTATTTAGGATTATCATTATTTGTGAGTTATTGATCATTCACATCATTGAGACAAACACATTATATTGTCGATCACATATGACGATGATCCTAAAAGCATACAACAAATAGACAAAAAGCAGTAAAGGATTTCTTTACTGCTTTTTGGTTAACGACTTATACCATTACGTAATGGTGAACCGGCGATTAATTACTGAGCTCTAGTAACAAACGATTTAAGCGCTGAACATAGGCAGCGGGATCATCTAAGTGGCCACCCTCTGATAATGTTGCTTGATCAAACAGAATATTCACTAAATCACCAAAGCGGTCTTCATCCACTTCTTGATCCAACTTTTTCACTAATGGATGCTCTGGGTTTAGCTCAAATGTTGGTTTAGTCTCAGGTAGGGCTTGACCCGCCTGCTCCATCAAACGGCGCATTTGCGCACCCATATCATCTTCACCGACAACCACACAGGCTGGCGATTCGGTCAACCGATTGGTTAAGCGTACTTCAGCGACCTTGTCATCCAAGACTGACTTAGTGCGTTCGGCTAAGCCTTTCAGCTCTTCATTAATTTTTTCTTGCGCTGCTTTTTCTTCTTCGGTGTCTAAGTCACCTAAATCAAGAGAGCCACGCGCCACATCTTGTAATTGCTTGCCATCAAATTCTCGAAGATGGCTCATCATCCAGTCGTCTACGCGATCAGACAACAACAACACTTCAATGCCTTTCTTGCGGAAGACTTCAAGATGCGGGCTATTTTTCGCCGTGTTAAAGTTTTCTGCAGCAACGTAATAAATCTTATCTTGCCCTTCTTCCATGCGGCTAACATAGCTTTCTAATGACTGATCCGGCGTCGAAACGTCGGTGTGAGTCGTAGCAAAACGTAATAACTTAGCTATTTTTTCTTTATTGGCAAAATCTTCACCAGGGCCCTCTTTTAATACTTCGCCAAACTCTTTCCAGAATTCCGCATACTCTTCTGGTTTTTTCTTCGCCATTTTATCGAGCATATCTAATATACGCTTAGTCAATGCAGCACGCATTGCGTCGATATTAGGATCTTTTTGTAAGATTTCACGGGAGACATTAAGTGATAGGTCGTTAGAATCGACGATACCTTTTACAAAACGCAGATACATAGGCAAGAACTGCTCAGCTTCATCCATAATAAACGTACGCTGAACATAAAGCTTTAAGCCACGCGTGCCTTCGCGATTATATAAATCAAAAGGCGCTTTTTTCGGAAGATACAACAAGCTCGTGTAATCTAACTTGCCTTCAACACGGTTATGGCTCCACGTTAATGCGTTTTGATAATCATTAGATACATGTTTGTAAAACTCTTGATACTCTTCATCTTTGACGTCGGAACGAGAGCGCGTCCATAACGCCGTAGCTGTATTGATAGTCTCATCTTCTGGGGCTTCGGGCTCTTTGCCCTCTTCTGGCTCGCCTTGCGCTGCTTTCTGCATAATAACTGGTAGAGAAATATGATCCGAATACTTTTTGATCACCGAACGTAAACGCCAACCATCTGCAAATTCAATAGCATCATCTTTTAAATGAAGAATAATGGTAGTGCCACGATCTGCTTTTTCAATGGATTCCACCGTGAAATCAGCATCACCTTCGCATTCCCAATGCACACCTTCCGCGGTGGGCACACCGGCTTTACGGGTCAATACTTCTACCCGATCGGCGACGATAAATGAAGAATAGAAACCTACACCAAACTGGCCAATCAACTGTGAGTCTTTTTTATCATCACCCGATAAGTTATCTAAAAACTGGGCGGTGCCTGACTTAGCAATAGTACCCAAATGGCTAATGACGTCTTCGCGATTCATACCAATGCCATTATCGCTAATGGTGACAGTTTTGGCTTCTTTATCGAAACTCACACGAATCGCAAGTTCTGCGTCACCTTCATATAAATCACCGTTTTTCACTGCTTCAAAGCGCAGCTTGTCAGCAGCATCTGATGCATTAGACACTAGCTCACGAAGGAATATTTCCTTATTAGAGTAAAGCGAATGAATCATAAGCTGTAATAGTTGTTTCGCTTCGGTTTGAAAACCTAACGTTTCTTTTTCGGCAGTGGCTGTTGCGGTCACGGAAAACTCCTAATATTGATACTGACTATAAGTGATGTTAATACAAACCAGTACCGATATAAATAGTACTGATATAAGGTAAAGATTAAACAATCGCATGAGCAATTGTTCAAAAAATTAGATGCTTCCTATATGGGGGAGTAGCCTTAGATTTCAAGAGGTTTTATTTTCCTTGTATCCAGAAAAACATGGGAGTGCTAATATTCGCTGATTACAGCGGTATTGAAACAGTCTTAATGATGTTATCAATGTCACGATCACCGGCGCTACGGAGCTCTCTACACTCCAAATAACGCCATACTAGATTGATCACATCCAGCAAATGACAACAAATATAAAATGAATATAAAAACACCCCTTTCTTCTGATTCTGCCAGCGAGATCCAATACGCACCCGTTTGGCGGCGCTTTACAGCGATCATTTACGACACTTTGTTAATAGCAGCCATTAGCATGGGGTACGGAGCATTGGGACTAGCCATCACCCATTGGGGGAATGGTGCCGATGCGGTAGAGGTCAATAGTCACTTCCACTGGCTGTTTCAGCTAGGATGGTTTTTAGTGATTATAGGGTTTTTCTGCTTTTTTTGGATGCGGGCAGGACAAACACTGGGTATGCGCGCATGGCGCTTAAAAATCGTTAAAGAGGAGACCCAGCAAACCCCATCATTGCTACAGTGCATTGGGCGATGCTTATTAGCACCCTTTAGCTTAACAATATTTTTTATTGGGCTAGTACGTAACGACAAACAATGTATTCACGACATCGCAACCAAAACCCAGATAGTGCTATTACCCAAAGGCTCCTAGTAGGCTGCCCGAGAATAGCGGCCGTCGCGAGGGAGTGTTATTTTGAGTCCATTATTTCGGTTATTTGAGGTAAATAGTGGTTCTAATTGCCAACAGTAGGCGCTATTAAGCGCCGAAAAACAGCGGGGAAATGGGCCGAAATAGTGCTTCCGCAGTAGGTCATCTATTCTCGGACAGCCTCCTAGCGTGTTCGTGATAACAAAAATAAACCCAAACTAAAGCAAAACATAATAGGTAACAACACTGCGAATAGTGGTGACATGCCATATAACAAGCTTGCCGGCCCTAACAATTTTTGGGTTAGCTGAAAGCCAATACCCACCACCACTCCAGTGAAGATGCGATAGCCCATCGTGACTTCTCTTAGTGGGCCAAATATAAAAGAAACCGCCACTAGCACCAAACTAATAATCACCAAGGGTTGCAACAACTTGCCCCAATAAGCCAGTAAATACTTATCATTATCCAAGTTTTGCTTATCTAAATACTGCGCATAACCGTATAGTTTGGTAATCGATAAATTGTCAGCATCTTGTATCAAAATAGTCAGTAAGTTAGGTGATAACTCCGTTTTCCACACTCGCGAGGGATAACTTTTTGTGGTGATCAAAGATTCGCTATCGACGGGAAATAAATCCACAGGGAACAAGGTTTCAATCACATTTTCCTCTACCCACTGCCCATTCGTATACAACGCTATTTCTGCAAAACTAGATGAGACTAAACGCTGATTTTCATCGTATTGATAACGTGTCACACCCAACAATTTGCCATTAGCCTGCACGCTGTTAAAGTGCATAAACAAATTATCTTCTCGATTCCATACTCCGCTCTTAGCACTCAAGGCACTATTATTACCCTGTAGTAACGAAGAGCGGCGACTTTCGGCATATTGATCTGATACAGGAATGACGTACTCGGCGAATAACAACATCGCTGCAATAAACCACAACACCGGTTTAAGCACCGCCCACGTCAAGCGCAATAAGCTAACACCTGCTGCACGCATCACCACCAACTCACTCGTTGACGCCAAGCTGCCTAGACCGACAAGACCGCCAACCAATCCTGCAAACGGCATATACTGATAAAAGCTAGAGGGAATCGCCAACAAGACATAAATCAATGCTTCTGTAAACGTATAAGTAACGGTTAAATTGCCTAGCTCATCAATCAGTTTCGCCAAAATATCTAAGGCGGTAATAACTAATAGCACCACCATAATAGATGCGACGGTAGTACGAAAAATATAGGCATTTAATAAGCGCACGTTGATAACCTATTTTT
>JBLHVX010000075.1:0-8715 GCA_047628835.1 Granulosicoccus sp. | reverse complement strand
GGTTACTGTATTGAGTTAAAATGCCACCGGTTGCCACATCGATAGCCACTACTGCACCACGATAACCTTCCATCGCTTTTGCCGCCGCTTTTTGCAGACGCTGATCTAGGTGTAATACTAGGTCTTTACCGGGTACGGGGTCCACTTGCTCGATCACTTGTAGGATTCGACCGCGGGCATTGGTTTCTACTTTTTGATAGCCAACCTGTCCATGCAATTCATTTTCATAGCGTTTTTCTATCCCTAACTTGCCAATATGCTTAGTGGCGCTGTATTGCTTTTTATCGAGATGCTTTGTTTCTTTTTCATTAATACGGCCAACGTACCCCAGAGCGTGCACTGAGACTTTCCCCTCAGGATAGTGGCGAATTAAACGGGCCTCTACATCGATACCGGGCAAGTAAAAGCGATTGACCATAACTTTAGCAATTTCTTCTTCGTCGAGCTGATATTTAACGACAATCGCTTCATATGGGCGACGTCTATACTTCAGTCGCTTGCGAAATTGTTCTTCATCACGTTCGCTGATATCGATTAATATTTTTAAATAATCTAAAGTTTGATCGACATCGTTAACCCGCTCTTTTACTAACGTCAGGCTATAACTCGGTATATTTTCAGCCAGCAATATGCCATTACGGTCATAAATTAAGCCTCTGTTAGGAGCGACGGGCCTAAGTTGGATGCGATTATTTTCGGATAGGTCTTGGTATTTTTGATGTTCAACGATTTGCAAGAAAGCAATGCGTCCAGCCAATATTGAAAGTAAAGAAAAGATAACGATCGCCATGAAGATGGCACGACTGCGGAACAGCTTTTGTTCTGCCATTTTATTTCTGAACGATTTCCCCCACATTCATACTTCTCGCTGTCTTATTATTCGCTAATGATTGAGTTGGTCTTATTTATGATAAGGATGACCTTGCAGTATCGTCCATGCACGATAGATCTGCTCTGCCATTACAATGCGAACAAGAGGATGTGGCAAAGTTAGGTTTGATAATGACCAGCGCTGGTTGGCACGAGCCATCACGTCATCGCTCATACCGTTAGGGCCACCAATCAACAAACAAATATCCTTACCCTCCATGCGCCAGTTGGTTAATTGCTCACTCAACTGCTCGGTGCTCCAAGGCTTACCTTTAACATCCAACGCAACGACCCACTCTTGGGGTTTGATGGCTTTTAGCAGCATTTCACCTTCTTGCTGCTTGACCTTGGCCACTGAAGTACTTTTACCTCGGTGACCACTGGCTAACTCCACCAGCTCTAAATTACAGTCGGAAGGTAGGCGTTTGGCATATTCTTTATAACCTTGCTCTACCCAGGACGGCATTTTTTGACCGACGGCCAATAGACGGAGTTTCATTAGAGATTATTCTTCTATCAAGTCGTCTTATCGATTATTCAACAGCTTCTTGGGTTTCGCTAGGCTCGCCCCACAGGCGCTCTAAGTCGTAGAAGTGACGCGCTTGTTCGGTCATGACGTGCACAATGACATCGCCTAAGTCCAATAACATCCAATCAGATGAATCACGACCTTCAGCACCCAGTGGCTTTAAGCCTTTTGCTTTAGCTTCAGTAGACGCGTTGTCACACACGGCTTGGGCGTGTTTTTTAGACGTGCCTGTCGCTAAGATCATGTAATCAGTTACCGAAGTACGGCCGCGTACATCAATCACTGTGATGTCTTTAGCTTTCAGGTCTTCTAGAGCATTAATAACTAATTTTTTAATTTCTTCAGTTTGCATTGAGTTTTCGCTATCGCTTTCAGTCAAGTTGATAAAGTTGGTATTCTGCTATGTAATTTAACACGGCATCCGGGGTTAATAATTGAGCCCCTTGGCCTTGCGCTAATAAACTGCGCAAATACGTTGCAGATACATCTAATAAGCGCCAATTAAGGCGAATTAGCTTTCCGTTCGTGCATTCTAGCAAATTATCCAGCTCTGTGGCGTGTTGTTTCAGCCATTGTCCTTGTAATGTATCAACTGAGAACTGATTTTCATGACCTCGGTTGATAATCGCTAGATTTGCGAGAGATAAAAACTCATCGATTCTGTGCCACTGGTGCATAGAACCCCAAGCATCATCACCCATCACCCAACTTAATGCGGTGTCTTTGGGTAGTTGTTGTCTTAATAGTTCTAACGTCGCGACACTGTAGCTAGGCTGATCACGCTTCAATTCGATATCATCAGCAACGATACCGGTTAAAGGTTCACCACCTATACATTGCTGGGTAAGGTGTTGGCAGGCTAACTGTACCATGGCCAGTCGGTGCTTCGCACTGGCTTTGGGCTGTGGTCGATGCGGAGGTACTTTATTGGGAATTAAGCGTACTTCATCAAAACCCGCCAAGCGCAATTCGATTGCCATGCGTAAATGGCCAATATGAATCGGGTCGAAAGTACCTCCTAACAGGGCAATGTGCTTCATTTAAATAGATTCATGTATGTTTTTCATTAAGTCGTATCACTATTTACGTATTTCGCCATCGCCCAAGACCACATACTTCTGCGATGTGAGACCCTCAAGTCCTACAGGGCCCCTAGCGTGAATTTTGTCAGTTGAGATACCGATTTCAGCACCTAAACCATATTCAAAGCCATCAGCAAAACGAGTTGAGGCGTTAATCATTACCGAGCTTGAGTCGACTTCCACCAAGAAACGACGAGACCGAGTATAGTTTTCACTGACGATTGTATCGGTATGATGCGAACCGTGGATATTGATATGATCGATCGCTCGGTCTAGATTATCAACAATTTTAATCGCTAAAATAGGCGCCAGGTATTCGGTATCCCAATCTTCTGCGTTTGCCGCGATGGCAGCGGGCAAGATCGCCATGGTTTTTTCACAACCGCGTAACTCAACACCCAGAGCAATATAAGCCTCGGCTAAGTCAGGCAAAACTTGCTCGGCAATATTTTGATGAACCAATAAAGTCTCCATCGTATTACAAGTGCCATAGCGATGGGTTTTTGAGTTGATAGCGATATTCGTCGCTTTTGCGAGATCGGCATCTTCGTCAATATAAACGTGGCAAATGCCATCAAGGTGTTTGATTACCGGAACTTTGGCATCGCGGCTAATACGCTCGATCAGGCCTTTACCACCCCGTGGAACGATGACATCGATGTATTCAGGCATTGTGATCATTTCGCCAACGGCTGCGCGGTCTGTGGTTTCAATCACTTGCACGGCTTCTATTGGCAAGCCCGCTGCTTTCAGACCTTGGGCAATACAGACGGCTAACGCTTGGTTGGATTCGATGGCTTCAGAACCCCCTCGCAAAATAGTCGCGTTGCCGGATTTTAAGCATAAACTAGCCGCTTCGATGGTCACATTGGGACGCGATTCGTAGATGATGCCAATAACGCCCAGCGGCACACGCATTTTACCCACTTGAATACCACTTGGACGGTAGTTCAAGTCCGTAATGCCACCCACCGGATCGGCTAAGCCTGCGACCTGTTTTAGGCCTTCTAACATAGTATCGATACGGCCATCAGTGAGTTCAAGGCGGTCAAGTAATGCAGCGTCTAGGCCGTTTTCTTCACCACGGGCCATGTCTGCGGCATTGGCCAGTTTTAATACTTCGCGGCTGGCTTCAATGTGTGCAGCGATGCTCAACAATGCTTGGTTTTTAATTCCAGTGGTCGCACGAGCCATCGCTCGAGACGCTTGGCGCGCTTGCTGACCTAGGGTGTGCATATATTGCTGGATTTCCATCATCGCTCTCTTTGCCTATTAACTGATTTTATTGTGCTCTTTATTGGCTCGAGTATACAGGGTAGAAAAGCTTTGTTCATCCACTCTATTTGCAACTATCCTGCGATTGCCACTACAATTAAGGCAACTGAATTTTACAAGTTGTCGCGTCGTTTATGGAAAAGCCTGCCCTTCAGCAAGTTATCATTTTGCAAGTGAAAATTGTTTATTGTTTATTAGCGGCTTTTGCTCTTAGTATTATTGCCCTTTTAGACTATTTAAAGCAGGCGCAGGTGTTTGCACTGATCGCCGCCAGCTTCAGTGCATTGTTAGTTATTTATGCCAGCTACTTGCTGCTGAGAAGAAAAAAACGTATCGCTCCTTATGTGGAATGGACGCTGACCATTTTACTTGGAGCCTTTACTATCTTTGGTATGCAGCAAGAAAGTAATGTCGTGCAGTGGGTGTACTTTTTTCCTATTTATGTATTCTTTCTATTTCCATTCACCCTAGCCAACTATATTACCCTGACTTACAGCGCCGTTATATTTGTAGTGGTGCTGAATAATTTCGATAGCTATATTCGCTTACAACTATTGTTTACTTACACCGCGTGTTATGCGTTTTCGATGGTGTACGCATTAGTGAATGATCGCAATAATATGATGCTATCAAACCTGATTAATACTGACCCACTGACCCAAGTCTATAACGAGCATCAACTTCATCACAATATGAGTAAAGAAATTACTCGAGCCGATCGCCAACGTACCGATTTAGCATTAATTATTATTCGCTTACCAGCTACTTGGCAGCAGCTAAAAGCGGGAGAGTATGAAAATAGAATGGCTAAAGTAGGTCATCGTTTACACTCTCTCATTCGTGAGTTCGATACCTGTTATCGCTTAAATAACGATGATTTTGTCATTATGCTGCCAAACAGTGACCACGAAGATAGTGAAAAAATGTGTGAGGATTTATTGGCGTATATTAGCGAGACTCGCCACGCGATATACAATGATTTTTTAATAAAAATGGCAACCTATCGCCCCGAGGATGACAGCTACAGCTTCTTAAAACGTGCGACCTCTCAATTCAAGGAGTCGAACTAATGGAACAACAACAATTAACGCTTCGCATTCAAATTATTTTATATACTCTAGCAGCTTTTGCTATTTGTATTTTAATGATCGACCAATATCGTCAAGGTTTTTATTCTTTAATTTTATCGAATGCTATCGGTGTTCCCGCTTTTTTATTCAGCGCTATTTTTCTATATATTAATCGCGATCGTAGCCCACCCCTTTGGGTACATCATGTATTAATTATTTTGCTCGCATCTTTGGCACTCTATCAGCTAGTTCATTACCCTGAGTTAATGACACACTACTTGTATGCTTTACCGTTATTCAGCTTCTTTTGTTTGCCTATTTTGAATGCCACCATTATTAATATAATTATTACAGCAATAGCTTCGTTTATATTGTGGAAGCAACTCGGATGGCAGGAAGGTTTGCGCTCAGGCACTAATTATTGTTTATTTTTGGGGTCTGCTTGGTGTTACGCATATTTAACTCAGATTAAACAAGATTCGCTCCGTCTTCTAGCGCTAACCGATCAGATTAGCGGTGCTTATAATAAGCGTCATTTTTACCATACTCTGGATCGTGAAATTAGCCGCAGTGAAAATTCTAATGATCCTATTAGTGTAATTGCACTTACAATTGATGATTATCATCAAATGATGGATATTCACGGTCGCCGTTCAAGCAATAACTTTTTATCTTTTTTCACAGAGCAAGCGCGAGATATTATTCGGGCAGGGGATGAGGTTTTTCGTTTAGAAGAGGATTTATTTATTTTAATTTTACCCCACTGTCCCAACGATGGTGCGATTGTTTTAATGGAACGGATTAAACGTAATCTGCAGCAGCAATCTTGGGAACCTATTACTGAGCTCAACTTATCAACCAGTGCCGCGAGTTGGTCAAGAGGGGAAACGTCACAAGAATTACAGAAACGTTTGTTGCAGAGCTTAACCAAACAGCAGAAAACGACCCTACAATTGGCGGCGTTTTCTGAGCAGTGATGTTAGCAGCGCTTTAAAAAAATCACCTACATCTTTTTATTATCACAGTTGATAATACGACCTTTCTTATCGACAAGAATACCGGAAGCAGTTGGGGTTTTATCAGCTCTCATTAATAGACTTCCGCCCGAGCAAAAAGCGGTTTTCCCTGAAGGCTTGGACGATGTTTTAACATCATATCCAGGCTTTAGCGTTAATAATTTAAAATCTTCAATCATGGCCGAATCCGACTCGTTAGAATGGCGTAAATAACCATAATATTCCAATGATATGACCGATATAATAATACCTGCGAGTAAACCCATAACTAGGTGTTTAACTTTATCGCCATCTTTTGATACGCGTTTTTCTACTTTGCCCATGCTATTTCTTCCAAAAAATAATTAGTTTTAAAGGTTATTGGTTTTACCCGTCAGTCAATTAAACCTATCGGTACTCATAATGGCACTGCTTCTTTTGCATTGGCTGCTAACCGATTTTCAGTCAGCTTTGATAACAAAGATCGAGGCAAGCCCGAGAAGCTGCCGTTCGACATAATAACCACATCATCGCCACATTGAATATTACGTAATAGTTGCTGTTCTAGTGCTGCCACTGTATTGAAAACGTACTGATTTTTCATGCCAGATAGAGCATCGATAAGCGACCAAGATAAACCCTCTGGTTCTAGCCAATAAGTAAAATCTGCGTCTTCCACACTGGCGGCCAACTTGGCTTTATGCTGACCCAATTTCATGGTGTTCGAGCGTGGTTCTAACACTGCTATTAAACGCCCACTGCGCCCCTGCACATGCTGCGCGGCTTTCGCTCCTGATAGCGTTAGCTTGATCGCAGTGGGATGGTGAGCAAAGTCGTCAAAAATACGAGTACTATTGATCTCACCTGCAATACCGACCTCTCCCACTAATTCCATCCGACGCTTCACCGATTGAAATTCTGCTAATGCTGCAGCCGAAGTGCGTGGTTCAATACCGACATGGCGCGCGGCAATAATCGCAGCCAAAGCGTTATACATATTGTGTTCACCGTTGAGTGCCCAGCTTACTTCGCACGCTAGCTGTCCTTGGTGATACACATTAAACTGACTAAAATCGGCCAAAACCGCTGCCACCGCCCAGCCTTCTGGCTGATTCTTATCAACACGAATATGAGCTTGTTCGCTCCAACAACCTTGGGCGATAACACGCTGCAGTGCTTCATTCTCAGTGGGGTAAATGATTTGCCCAGTAGCAGGCACTGTGCGTACAAGATGATGAAACTGACGTTCAATGGCGGCGAGATTATCAAAAATATCGGCGTGATCAAATTCAAGATTATTCATCACCAAGGTTCTTGGATGGTAATGAACAAACTTAGAACGTTTATCGAAGAAGGCCGTATCGTATTCATCCGCCTCTATAATGAAAAAGTTAGAGTCGGTGAGGCGGGCAGAAGTAGAGAAGTTTTCCGGTACACCGCCAATCAAGTAGCCGGGATTCATACCGGCATATTCCAACAACCAAGCTAGCATACTAGAGGTGGTGGTTTTGCCATGAGTGCCGGCAACCGCCATCACCCACTTGTCTGCTAGTAAGTACTTACCTATCCAGTCAGGACCGGAAATATAAGGAAGGCCACGATCGAGGACGAACTCAACCGCAGGATTGCCTCGACTCATGGCATTACCAATAATCACATAATCCGGTGCTGGATCGAGTTGCCTAGGATCAAAACCGGCAATAACTTCAATCCCTGCCTGTTCGAGCTGATCGCTCATTGGCGGGTAAATGCCTTGATCTGAACCGGTAACTCTATGCCCTTGGGCTTTCGCTAACTGAGCAAGGCTGCCCATAAAGGTGCCACAAATACCCAAAATATGAAGATGCATGCCGACTACCACAGAATTCGAATTTGGCTAGTGTACTTGCTCTTGTCTTTACTCGCTAGTGACTGAGCAAGTATCCATTTGCTCAAGGTCACTCAATCATCAAGTTATTGCCTTCGATCATTGTTCAAATTTTAGGCATTCAAACTGAAGCAGATTTCAGGTAAGATGCAATAATTTTTTATGTTCCCCACCCTTCGCCTAATCACTTTTGAGAAACAGATATGCAATCTTTGCCTTCATTCCTGCAAGCACACAATACTCCAAGTGATATTGCTGCCATCCTTAATGGTCTTATGATCTCTTGTGTAGAGATTTCTAGCAAACTACAACAGGGCGCATTAGCAGGTATTTTAGGCAGCGCTGAACAGGAGAATGTTCAGGGTGAGACTCAGAAGAAGTTAGACGTTATCTCTAACGACATCATCAAAGACCAGCTCGCGAGCATGAGTATGGTTAAAGGTATGGCCAGCGAAGAAGAAGACTTCCCGGTTGCCTGTAATGCTGACGGTGAATATCTGGTATTGTTCGATCCTTTAGACGGCTCTTCTAACATTGATGTAAATGTTACCGTCGGTACTATCTTCTCTATTTTAAAAACTACCAAAGACGCTGATGCTTCATCAGCTAATGCTTACTTACAAGCCGGAACTGAGCAAATTTCTGCGGGTTATGTACTGTATGGCCCTTCTACTATTTTGATGCTAACCACAGGTGAAGGCGTTCATTCTTTTACGATGGATCCTGCCAGTGGTGAGTTTGTTTTAATGCGTGAGAACGTGCAAATTCCTGCGCAAACTCAAGAGTTCGCAATTAACATGTCTAACCAGCGTTTTTGGTTGCCAGAGATGCAGAACTACGTGGCCGATTTGCTGCAAGGTGAAGAGGGGCCGTTAGGTAAGCGTTACAACATGCGCTGGGTTGCAGCCATGGTTGCTGAAGTTCACCGTATACTGACTCGTGGTGGTATCTTTATGTACCCATACGATAACCGTGATCCTTCTAAGCCGGGTAAGCTGCGTTTGATGTATGAAGGCAATCCAATGAG
>JBLHVX010000074.1:0-8910 GCA_047628835.1 Granulosicoccus sp. | reverse complement strand
GCATTGGTATTGTTCAGCACTTGTTGTGTTAACCCTCTATAAAAGAACCCTGCAAAATAGTTAGGCTCTAAATGTATGGCTTCGCTGTATGCTGTTATTGCATCACCCGACTTCTTTATTGTGTTTAACCGTCGATTTTTTGTAATGTAAAAACGAGCCTCTTTAGATTGTTGTTTAATAGCCGCTTTGGCAAGCTTTAAGGCGCTCGCCCATGATTTTTTCTGAGCTTGCGCAATGGCTTTTTCATCTGTTGTTATTTGTCTTACGGTCCTTTGGTAAGCGGTTTTATTGCGTTTTCCTTTGGGTAGGCGTGAGGCTCGTGAATAAATTATCAAGCCAATTACTTTGTGAGCTATCTTGTGATAAGCATAAAAATTCTGTTGTAATTCGACAGTTGCTTGAGGTGCATAACTCGCTTTTTACATGTAAGCAATACCATAGTAATCGGCTTCTAGCTCTTGGCTGACGCCGTATCTTGCTGCACTGCTGATGCGCCTAGCTGGAGTAAAATCCCTTGCGACATTTTGGCTTGCGCCATGACGAACAGCAGCGTGTACTACCTCATGACCCAGTACAGTGGCAAGTTGAGCTTCATCTTTTAATAACACCAGTAAGCCGCGGTTAATCGCAATTTTCCCACCTGGCAGTGCCCACACATTGAGTGCATCGTTATTAAGGACGACGAACTTATAAGGTAAATCAGTTTGGCCGCTCAATGCAGCAAGTTTCTATCCGATATTGACAACATCATATTGAGTGAAGGGTTAATCGTGTAAACACCGCCTTGTGATTGCCGGCTGGGTCCGTATTGCTGCTTGCCAATAGTAAATTTGGCCTGTACTAACCAGTGAAAGTTGGTTTTTGCCCGATAAGGGGTTGGTTTGCAGCCAGTAATGGTAATGCTGACGGCAGCTCCGAGTAATATCGTGCTGAGGAATCTGAACAGCCTATTGCGCATGTTGCTCTTCTCCTAGTTATCGTATAATGACGCAGCTTCGCTAAAAAGATAACAAGCGTGTTCTGTTAACAGCGGAGAATGAATCCTAACAGTACAGTAACCGTCACTCACAAAAGGTAATAACCGTAATGACCTCAGCATTACAATCCATTGAATTATTTGCAGGTAACGATCCACAGGGCCACCCAGTGGTGGAACGTTTGTCGGTGCGACAAAGCGATGACGACAGCTTTCAATTAGTTAAGTCGCCGGCATTCATCAAGGGGCTGGCGGGCGGCGATGTAGTAAAGTTGCTTGCGGACTCTAAAGAATTTGAGATCAAGCAGCGCAGCGGCAATTTATGTATTCGTGTGTACGCCAAAAGCCATCTTGCAGAAATAAGTGAGCAATTAACCCCTGAACTCGAAAAGTTAGGCGGCGAATTAGATACTGAGACTGAGCGTTTTCTTATTTATAGTATTCATGTTAGTTGTGGTTTTACTACTATAGAAGGCTTATTAAATCGTTATGTAACGAGTGAAGATGGACTGTGGATTTACGGCAATGTCTATGATCCAGCAGATGGGGCAACGCCGTTAAATTGGTGGCTTGATATTCTTAAGCCCGAATAGTCTTTCTGTTATAGCCACGTGCCAATAACTTCATTCATCAGTAAAAGGTCTTTTATATGTTAATGGTCATCTCCCCAGCGAAAAAATTGGATACAGAGAGTCAAACGACGGTTACCAAAAGTACCCAACCTCAATTATTATCTGAGGCAGAGCAACTGATAAGAGACCTTAAGCAACTCGCACCACAGGATGTGTCGGCACTGATGCATATTAGCGATAAGCTGGGCACCTTGAATTATGACCGTTATCAGCAGTGGCAGCAGCCCTTCACTAAAGATAATGCTAAGCAAGCGGTCCTTAGTTTTAAAGGCGATGTTTACGTTGGTTTAGCTGCGGATTCGTTTACACAAAAAGAGTTAGACTTTGCGCAGCAGCATTTAGCCATATTGTCAGGGCTATATGGCGTTTTACGCCCACTAGACCTAATGCAGGCTTATCGTTTAGAGATGGGTACGCGATTTGAAAATGGCCTAGGGAAAGACCTGTATGCATTCTGGGGCGATAAAATTACTCAGCAACTGAATAAACAGCTCAAGAAGAATAATAGCCAAGTGTTAGTCAATCTTGCCTCTACGGAATATTTTAAATCGGTAGACATCTCAGCGCTTAACGCCAATATCATCACGCCGGTCTTTAAAGACGAGAAAAATGGCGTCTATAAAATCATTAGCTTTTACGCCAAAAAAGCGAGGGGGATGATGGCTGCTTACGTAATTAAACGCCAAGTGGTCGATGTAGAAGAGCTAAAGGCATTTAATGCCGGTGGCTATACTTACCAATCTAGCCAGTCAAATGATAAGGAGTGGGTGTTTACTCGAAAAGAGTAATAAGAGCCTTTTGTCGAGAGGCGTGCTACAACTGTTCTTGTTCTTGTTCTAATTTCCATTTGCGATAGTTAATTTGCCATTCGCGATAGTCCGCATAGGCTTCACTGGCGGGGTCATTCTGTTTACGCCATTCACGATATTCTTTGTAAGACGTAGGTTCTTCGGTGTTATAAACCACCGGATTACCACCTTGCTCGTTTGCTTCAGTGGTTTTGGTAGGTTTACTGCTGCATGCACTAACAAGTAGAACGCAGACGATGGTAGAGAAAATGGCTTTCACAACGGTTTCCTATATAACCCTAAGGGTAAAAATATAAATAAAGCGGCACTCTATATACTATGTAGATAAAAATATAGATGTAGATGAAAAGCTTAATGGATTACAGCATTCTACTAAGTTTTGGCTACTAATAGATGCTGCTCAAAACGACAGTGAAAGAGTATATCACTGAAACTATTTATGGGCATTATCTGCATGTAGTTCGATTTTCGGAGACTAAACAATAACTGTCACATAACTGTCATCTTTGTCGATTATAGTGCTCTCCATTACAGATTGATTGCTTTACCAACGAATTTGTAACTACTCAGCACTGTCCGTAACTGTTCAGGTTGCAGTTCAGCGCGATTTTGGCTGTGAGCTGAGTAATTACACGATTTTATCCATTTTATTCACCAATACAATGTCCTTTAGGGGGTCAATGTGAAAACATTAAAATTAGCAGCGGCAGTTGCCGTTTCAGCATTAACAATGACAAGTATCAACGTGTCTGCACGCGACAACATCAGCATCGTTGGCTCATCAACGGTTTATCCATTTGCAACCGTCGTGGCTGAGCGTTTTGGTAAAACCACACAATTTAAAACGCCTACTATTGAATCTACAGGTTCTGGCGGCGGCGCTAAGTTGTTTTGTTCAGGTAATGGCACGTCTCATCCAGATATTACTAATTCATCGCGTCGCATGAAAGTGTCTGAGTTCAAAAAATGCGCAGCTAACGGTACCGACGTTGTTGAAGTATTGATTGGTTTTGACGGTATCGTTGTAGCGAATGCAAAAGGCTCTGAGCCATTGCAGTTAAGCCGTAAGGACTTATTCTTAGCGCTAGCGAAAGACGTACCTAACACGGATGGTTCTGCAACATTAATCGCTAACCCATATAATACATGGAAAGATGTGAACCCTACATTGCCTGCAACGAATATTGCGGTATTTGGTCCTCCTCCAACATCAGGTACGCGTGATGCATTTGCTGAGTTAGCAATGGAAGGTGGCTGTAAGACAGTGGATTGGATTAAAGACATTAAGTCCCAATCTAAGAAAGCAAAAAAAGCAGGTGATAAAGCCTTATCAAAATCACTGAAAAATAAATATAAAAGTATTTGCCACAACGTTCGCGAAGATGGCGCTTATATCGAGTCAGGTGAGAACGATAACTTAATCGTACAAAAGCTTACCAAAAACTCAGAAGCGTTAGGAATCTTCGGTTTTAGTTTCCTAGAAGAGAATGCATCTAAAGTACAAGCATCCATCATCGAAGGTAATACGCCAACGTTTGAAACGATTGCTGACAAAAGCTATCCAATCTCTCGCCCTCTATACTTCTACATTAAGAAAAATCATGTAGGCGTTGTTCCTGGTATCGCAGAGTATGTTGCTGAGTTCACTAAAGTGAGCACATGGGGCCCTGAAGGCTACTTAACTGAGCGTGGCATGATTCCACTGTCAGATGAGCTTCGTGCTAAGTATGCTAGAAATGCGAAAGAGCTCGTTGCGCTAACAGAAGCTGATTTCAAATAATATGTTAGTGCTAGGTCCATCTTTTTTGTAGTCTAGAGATGATGGCAACGAAAACGGCTTAGTCATGACTAAGCCGTTTTTTTATACCTGTAGATTCCCCGCCCTTCTACTCAGCTATTCATTTGTGAGTGAAATCACTTATACTAAGATATTCATCAATTAAGATGCTCTTTATTTCAGGTGTCTTCACCTTAAGTAATGTTCAATTTTAAACTCACGAATAGTGGTAATAACTAACTATGCTGAAACCCTTCTCACAGGCGTGTATTAATAACCGCGAGTTTATTTTAGAGCAGCTTAGACTTTTGCTAAGTGAAGCCGAATCGGTGCTAGAGGTAGGTAGTGGTACTGGCCAGCATGCGGTGTATTTTTCTGATCGTTTGCCTGCGATAACATGGCAAACCAGTGACCTTGAAGAAAACCATGAAGGTATTAACGCGTGGATTGCTGAAACTGGCGCCAAGAACTGTCTTATGCCGGTCACGCTTAATGTCGCTGATGAACAATGGGTGCCGCAAGTTTTTGACGCAGTATTTACCGCCAACTCTTTGCATATTATGTCGTGGGTACATGTCACGCATTTTTTTCAAAAAGCCCGTCGAGTGCTGAGTCCTAACGGTCTACTGATTACCTATGGCCCTTTTAACTACAATGGCAGTTATACCAGTGAGAGTAATGAGCGCTTTGATCAGTTTCTGCAAGCATCGAATCCTGAAAAGGGTATTCGAGATATCGAAAAAATTAATAAATTGGCTGTAGATAATGGCCTGCAACCTATTGCAGACCACGCAATGCCTGCGAACAACCGTTTATTGGTTTGGCAGTATCAACCGTAAAATGTATTGTTACTGAATATTAGCTTCTTTTTTAAAGGGCAAATTTTCGGCTGCGTCTTTTAGGTACTGTTGTACCTCCTTGTTTTCTTGCACTAAAAATCGCTCAATGGCTTGTGAAAAATCGTCGTTAGCTATCCAGTGAGAAGAATACGTGGTGATAGGCGTGAAGCCTCTTTGAATTTTATGCTCTCCCTGTGCGCCAGGGTCAAAACGCGTTAATCCGTTTTTGATGGCGTATTCAATGCCTTGATAATAACAAGCTTCAAAATGTAGGCTGTCGTAGTTATCTAAACAGCCCCAGTATCGCCCATATAATGTTTCGCTATCTTTAAAGCAAAGCGCGGCAGCAACAAGGTTTTCAATGCTGTTACCGTTATTATTATTATTATCAGTTTTTTCTGTTTTGTAGGCTTGAATCATGACCAAGTTTTCGGCTAAGCCGCTGGCTAGCGCAGGAAAGAATGCGGCCGATAAATAGCCTTGATGGCCACTGCGTTTATAATAGGTAGACTGATAAAAAAGATAAAATTGTTGCCATTCTTCGGGCGAAATCTGATCGCCCGTTTTAGTGACGAGAGTAATGTTTTGATCGGTAATTTTACGGCGCTCTTTAATAATGTTTTTACGCTTTCGCGATGTCATCTTAGCTAAAAAATCGTCAAAACAGCTATAGCCTTCGTTAAACCAATGGTATTGGTAGCCCGTTCTTTGTCGCCATTGGGGGTGACACCATTGCTGATTTTTTTCTTTAGTTAAAAACAAAATATGGCAGGAAGAAAGGTTTTTCTTTTGGGCTTCTTCAGTAATAGCTTGCTGAAAAGCGGTAATAATACTGTTTTCGTTAAACTGTTTATTAATACCCCAGCGCTTGCCTGTGGCGGGTGTAAAGGGGATAGCATTGAGTAATTTCGGGTAATAGTCAAAACCATGTCGCTGATATGCATCCGCCCAAGCCCAATCAAAAACATATTCTCCATAGGAATGTGTTTTAAGAAATAGCGGCATGACTGCAATCACCTTGTCGTCAGATGCTAGCGACAAAGTAAGGTGATAGGGTTGCCAGCCCGTTTCTTTGGATGTGCAGCCACTATTTTCTAATGCAGAAAAAAATTCATGGCGTAAGAAAGGATAATCGGTACCGCATAGCGAATTCCAGTCCTCTTCAGCGATAGCGTTGATTGAGGAGTGAAATGTTGCGTTAAGACTTGTGTTAAGTTCTGTAGTGTCGCGGCTCATTGTTTATCGTCAACAGTCACTCGCTCTTTCGGGAAAATAGCGCTAAAAGTACTACCCTGATTGATACGGCTAGAAATATGTAGGCGAGCATCATGACGGGCGAGAATATGCTTAACAATGGCCAAACCAAGGCCTGTGCCTCCGGTTTCTATGGAACGGCTAGCGTCGACACGATAAAAACGTTCGGTAAGCCGATCAAGATGTTGCCGCTCAATGCCGTAACCGTTATCTTCTACTTTTACGTCAATACCGCTAACAAAATTTTTATTAACGTTGATGTTGACTGGTCTCCCCGGCGCCGAGTACTTAACGGCATTCATCACAAGGTTAGAAAAGGCACTGTGAAGTTCTTTCTCGCAACCGCTAATACTCCAATTCGGCGGGCAATCTAAGGTGATATCTACAGACCGTTGGTGGTGAATCGTTGTTACTTCGTCAACGATCATATGTAATAGAGGTTTTATTTGAACGTCGGATTGTTGTTTACTAATTTCATCAGTCTCTAGTTTTGAGAGCATAGTCAAGTCATTAATTAAGGTTTTCATCCTTGAGGCTTGTTGTTGCATCTGTTGGACAGGCTTTTTCCAAGGATCATTGGTTTGCTGGGAATCGCTTAGCGTCTCTAAGTAACCCAAAATAACCGTTAGGGGTGTGCGCAGTTCATGAGACACGTTGGCCACAAAGTCTTTACGCATTTGTTCTAGTTTGTAGAGTCTAGAGGCATCACGCACAATCAATAAACCTTCCCCTTCACCAAAGTGGTTTAAGCGAAATTCTAAGCGTTGTTCATCGTTATTCGATGCTGGTAATACGAGAGGGATGTCGTGATCGCCATGTTGTAAGTAATTCACAAATACCGGGTGGCGGATAAAGTTGGTGATGGGATTGCCTACATCGGCGCGGCGTAAGTTTAATAAGCTACGCGAGGGCTTATTTAGCCACCCAATAGTGTGGTCTGGATTAAGTAGGACTACTGCATCGCTTAATGCGCCAGTCATCGTCTCAACGCGATGAATGACTGCCTTTAAGCGTCGCTTTTCTTTTAATTGGCGTTTTTTATCTCGGCGTAAACAGTCAAAAATTTCAGCCCATATTCCGTCGGCATCAGGGATGGATGGTAGCTTATTGTTGCGTAGCCATTTATCTAATTTTTTGACTTGATATAAGTGCCAGAATAAATAAAGAAGAGTGGTAAGGAATACAGACAGTAAAAGTTCACCGCTGACTAAGCCAATAACCAAGCTGAATAAGGTAAGAAAAAATAGTCGCTGTATCTCGGCAGAAAAATTATCGTGCAAAACGAAAGCTCTCTATAGTATGTTTTTATTGGCGCAGCAGGCTAACGAGTAACTCTATTACTGCGCTTTTCGATACGTTTAATCATGACGCACCCGTCTCGCAGGCTAGTATAGCCGAGATGCTTTGCCATTGAATAGCGAATGTTAACGCTGCTAGTTAGCAGCGATCAATACAGATGCCTTGATAAGGCTAAGGTTAACCATTTACGGCTAATTTTGCAGAGAAACGATACCCGGCCCCACGCACCGTTTGAATGAGGCGGTCGTGACTGGTGAGCACTTTGCGTAATCGGCGAATATGTACGTCAACCGTGCGCTCTTCAACATACACATTACCTCCCCATACATGGTCAAGTAATTGCCCGCGAGTATAAACGCGATCTTGATGCGTGAGGAAAAACTCCAGTAAGCGATATTCAGTAGGCCCCATTTGTAATGGTTCGTTATCAATAGTGACTACGTGACTTACTGGGTCCATTTTCAAGCCTTCTATCTCTATTGGTTCTGCGGCGGCGAGGCCTTCGGTGCGGCGTAACACCGCTTTTAATCGTGCAACTAATTCTCTAGGGGAAAATGGTTTAGTAATGTAATCATCGGCACCGACTTCTAAGCCTTGTATTTTATTATCTTCCTCACCTTTTGCCGTTAACATAATAATGGGAATATTTGCGGTCAATTCATCTTTCTTTAAACGTCGAGCTAAATCAATTCCGCTGGTGCCAGGTAACATCCAGTCGAGCAGAATAAGGCTGGGTTTTTGGTCAATAATCAGAGTATGTGCTGTTTGTGTGTCGGCAGCTTCCAGGCAGTGATAGTCTGCCATTTCTAGCGCGACGCGAAGCATATCGCGAATGGCAGATTCATCGTCAACGATCAGAATGGTTTTATTTTGGCTCATACTGGTTTAGCTCGAATTAGTATATAACCGTCTGGTTATCTTGATTCATCATTAAATATACCCTGCGTTACAGTTTTATGACAATTGGTTTTTGGTCGCACAATATTACTACATTGTTGCGAAATGTAGCAATATCCCTATAAATACCGCCATGCCAACCCATTGATTATGGATAAAAGCGGCGAAGCAGGCGGTAGGTTGACGGTGTCTTATAATCCATTGCTGGTAAGCCATTAAGCCAAGCGCCGCTGCTATACCAGCATAATAAAACAATCCTAGTTCAAAACGCTGTCCTACCATTAGCCAACCAATTATTGCTAGTAATTGAATGCTGGCAGTGATGACTCGATCGTTTTCTGCAAATAAAATGGCAGTTGATTTAACGCCAATTCGCTTGTCGTATTCCCGGTCAGTCATGGCGTAAAATGTATCATATGCCACGGTC
>JBLHVX010000073.1:0-9053 GCA_047628835.1 Granulosicoccus sp. | reverse complement strand
AGTAGGTGACGAATTTTACTTGGAGAATTCAGCCATACCGCGATAAGGTGCCGCGCCATTTAACTCGGACTCAATCACCAACAAACGATTATATTTCGCTACGCGATCTGAACGACATAAAGAACCGGTTTTAATTTGTCCCGCCGATGTTGCCACGGCAAGATCTGCTATCGTGGTATCTTCTGTCTCACCTGAACGATGAGAAATGACGACGGTATAGCCTGCGTTTTTAGCCATTCTAATCGCAGCTAACGTTTCGGTTAACGTACCTATTTGATTAAACTTAATAAGAATAGAATTGGCAATATTTTTATCAATACCTTCTTGTAAAATTTTGGTGTTAGTCACGAATAAGTCATCACCCACTAACTGAATTTTATCGCCTAGAATTTCGGTCTGATATTTCCAGCCAGCCCAATCTGATTCATCTAAACCATCTTCAATAGAGATGATGGGATATTCTTCACATAACGCCGCTAAATAGTCACTAAAACCTTCCGCAGAGAATATTTTACCTTCGCCTTTTAAATTGTACTGACCATCTTCATAAAATTCAGAAGCCGCGCAATCTAAAGCCAGTGTCACGTCAGTGCCTAACTCATAGTTTGTTTGTGCAATAGCTTCTTTAATTACAGCAACGGCATCGGCGTTAGACGCCAAGTTAGGTGCAAAGCCACCTTCATCACCTACTGCAGTATTTAAACCTTTACTCGTCAACACTTTTTTAAGTGCATGAAAAATTTCTGCACCAACCTGCAATGCTTCAGCAAAGGTTTTTGCAGCCACTGGCTGCACCATAAACTCTTGAATGTCGACATTATTATCCGCATGTTCGCCACCATTCAAAATATTCATCATAGGCACCGGCATGGTGTACTGACCAGGAGTACCGTTTATATCTGCAATATGTTGATATAAAGGTATTTTTTTTGCGTTAGCGGCGGCTTTTGCGGCGGCCAACGACACCGCTAAAATAGCGTTCGCACCAAAAGTTGCTTTATTTTCTGTGCCATCAGCATCAATCATTATTTGGTCAAGCGCTGCTTGGTCTGCCGCATCTGTACCTACGAGCAATGCCTTAATTGTCGTGTTGATATGATTTACTGCGGTTAACACACCCTTACCCAAATAACGGTTTTCATCACCATCACGCAATTCTAAAGCCTCGCGCGAGCCCGTTGAGGCACCCGACGGCGCGCATGCAGAACCTATAGCGCCGCACTCTAAAATAACATCAGCAGACACCGTTGGGTTACCTCGAGAATCTAAGACTTCTAGGGCTTTAATATTAACAATTTTACTCACTGATTTCTCTCCGGTAATTGACAATAAAATTTTAAGAAATGGTTAGCTCAGGAAGCGATTTAACAACATCATCAACCGCTTTCATGTGCACCAAAAAAGGTTCTAATTGATCAAGCGGCAATGCGCTAGGGCCATCGCATTTAGCATTATCGGGATCTGGATGTGCTTCTAAAAACAAACCCGCTAAACCTACAGCTAAACCTGCACGTCCAAGCTCTGCCACTTGATGGCGGCGACCGCCTGATGCGGCGCCCATAGGATCTCGGCATTGTAGAGCGTGGGTAACATCAAATATAAGGGGTGCGCCACGGCTAACGTCTTTCATAGTACGAAAGCCCAAGGTATCAACCACTAAATTATCATAACCAAAGCAGCTACCGCGCTCACACAGCATGATCTTTTCATTACCGCATTCGCGAAATTTATCCACAATATTTTTCATTTGTGCGGCACTTAAAAATTGTGGTTTTTTAATATTAATAATGGCGTTAGTTTTAGCTATAGCCTCAACCAAGTCTGTCTGCCGCGCTAAAAAAGCCGGCAGCTGAAGAATATCGCATACTTCTGCCACCGGCTTTGCCTGTTCAATTTCATGTACGTCGGTAATGACTGGCACATTAAACGTAGACTTAATATCTTCAAATATTCTTAAACCTTCATCAAGGCCTGGGCCACGATAAGAGTGAATAGATGAGCGATTTGCTTTATCGAAAGACGCCTTAAAAACATAAGGAATGCCCAGCTTTTCTGTCACAGTCACATAAGCTTCTGCCACTTGCATAGCAAGATCACGAGTTTCTAACACATTCATCCCGCCAAATAAAACAAACGGTTTATCGTTAGCGATATCAATCGCACTAACCGATATCACTGTAGATGGAATAGACACAGTCGATTACCTATTTAATAAGTTCACAATTAACGAGATACGCCCGCATGTTCTAGCGCAGCATTAACAAAGCTCGTGAATAAAGGATGGCCATCCCGAGGGTTGGAAGTAAACTCCGGATGGAATTGACATGCCACAAACCAAGGGTGGTCCAGAAGTTCAACCACTTCGACTAAACTATCATCCGATGACCAGCCACTAATACGCATACCAGCTTTTTGTAGTTTTTCGAGATAATGGTTGTTAAATTCATAACGGTGACGGTGGCGCTCCACAATAGTCTGCGCGCCATAAATAGATAACACTTTCGAGCCTGCTTCTAAATGACAGTCCTGTGCGCCTAAACGCATCGTGCCACCTAAATCCGATTGTTCCGAACGTTGTGTAATAGAACCGTCAGCTTCTGTCCACTCGGTGATTAAACCAATAATCGGGTTGGTACTTTCTTTATCAAACTCAGTACTATTTGCGTCGGTCAAACCCATTACATTACGGGCAAATTCAATAACGGCCGTCTGCATACCCAAACAAATACCCAAATAAGGAATTTTATTTTCACGGGCATAACGCACAGCCATTAACTTGCCATCGAGACCGCGACTTCCAAAACCGCCTGGCACAAGAATCGCATCGGCTTTAGCTAATATATCAACGCCCAGTTGTTCAACATCTTCGGCATTAATATACAGTACGTTTAGTTTAGTGCGGGTATGAATACCTGCATGGATTAGCGCTTCATTAATTGATTTATAAGCATCCAACAGCTCCATATATTTACCCACCATCGCAATAGTGACTTCATGTTCTGGATTTAACTTACCGTCTTCCACCACATCCCACTCTGACAAATCAGCTTCTGGCGCGGTGATTTTAAATTTTTCCAAGATGATGCTGTCTAGCCCATGCTCCATCAATAGGCGGGGAATGGAATAAATCGATTTAGCATCGGCCAACGGGACTACTGCGCGCATTTCTACGTTGGTAAATAATGCAATCTTACGACAAGAGTCTTCATCAATCGCTATTTCAGAACGGCATAGCAACACATCAGGCTGCAAACCGAGCGAGCGCAATTCTTTAACTGAGTGCTGAGTTGGCTTAGTTTTAGTTTCACCCGCTGTTGCAATATAGGGCACTAGGGTAAGATGCATCAACTGAGCACGCTCAGCCCCGAATTCAAACTTAAGCTGACGTATTGCCTCTAAAAAAGGCTGAGATTCAATATCACCTACTGTACCGCCTACTTCTACTAGAGCAATATCATAGCCTTCTGCACCGGCGATGATACGTCGTTTAATTTCATCCGTAATATGCGGAATAACCTGCACCGTACCACCCAAATAATCACCACGGCGTTCTTTGCGAATCACCGTCTCGTAGACTCGGCCAGTAGTAAAGTTATTGCGTTTAGACATTTTAGCGCGGGTAAAGCGCTCGTAATGCCCTAGGTCGAGATCGGTTTCAGCCCCATCTTCGGTTACAAACACCTCACCATGCTGAAAAGGGCTCATAGTGCCGGGATCGAAGTTAATATAAGGGTCAAGTTTAAGAATGGTCACCTTTAACCCCCGAGCTTCAAGGATCGCTGCCAAAGAAGCAGAAGCAATACCTTTACCCAAAGAAGAAACAACACCACCGGTAACGAAGATAAATCGTGTCATGTAATACCTTAAAAAGCGAAATAAGCCTACTAACGACTACTAAGATGTAACTCTCTGCAGGCTAAAAAATGAAGCGGCCACGAGGCAACTGAGATGGGACATCAGATTACCAGAAAGCGTTTTCTCTCTCAATGAAAAAGTCACTAATCACCCTTTTATTCACTCCCTAATCACCATCTCAAAACAAAAACGATACTCACCTCACACCGTTAAAGCATTATGACAACTCGCTTTTACACACTTTTCATCTATTCTGTAATAGAGGCGGCAACCCTAATGACGATCTAATGACAGACTAAGACAGTCTAATGGTAGACCCGCAACCAAACACACTATTATCAACACTCTTTTAAACACGGTTAAATACGCACTTGAGCACAAATATACTTCTCGCCATTTTAATCAATCTCGGCCTCATCCTTATTGCCTCTTGGGTGTTTGGGATTATGTTTATATTCCGCTTATCGGAAGAAAAACGGGCGCTCACAGAGGCACTTAAGGCTTTAAAACAACAAGGCAACAAAAACACTGCGCCTGTCGATTCGAGTAACGATACCTCCACCATCGATCACGCGAGCTTACTTGCGCAAATGGCATTAGAGATAAAAGAAAAAGAAGACCGTATTGCTACGCTCATGGCCATTAAAGAAAATCAACAGGAAGCCAAGAATCAACTACAAAATACAGATAGCGATGAAGCAATAGCTCTATACCTAGAACAACTTGAGAGTGACTTTGAAAAAACCGAACGTATTATTCTTTCCTTACAAGAAGATTTAGACAATAGCCAGCTAGCCATGAAAAACATGGAAGCGCAGTTAGGTGATGATGAATCGCATATATTACGTATATCTATCCTAGAAAAAACTGAACGCCGATTACAAGATGAAAACAAAACATTACGTAAAACTGGTGCCTTGCTAGCCGAGAAATTAGACACCCGTAATAAGCAGGTAAACAAATTAAAGAGTAACAATCAAAAATTACAAAAATCCATTGCATCCCTGTCCAATGCGTCAAAAGAACAGTTAGTCGTGATCAAAAAACTGCATGCCCAAGTTGAACGCGCTCGCAAACTAGAAAACTATCAGAAAAAAATGATTACGGATCTCGAAAAACATTTAAATACAGAAAAAATTGGCAATAACGATATATCGTTAGTCGACGAGATGGAGAAAGAGCTAAATACGCTTCGGGACACTTTAAAGCAAACACTCATTGAAAAAGAATTTATCGAAGATCATATGCTTGGGCTAGATGAGACAATCGAAAAAGCCAAGGAAACGGAGAAAGCGTTAGCTAGGGCACAGGCAGAAATCGCCAACTTAGAGGATAAATTCCCTGACTATGAGCCGCTACAAACACCCATAGAGGCAGCAGATGAAACGGGGGACACTGAAGAAACCGATCAACCCGTGGTTGTCAGCCGCCCACCCTTTACTACCGAGATCCCAGAGTTACTTGAGGTAATGGAAAATAATCGCTTATTTGGATCACTCATGGAGTTTTGGTCAACACTCGATGCACCTCCATTGAACTTAGTGAAAAACGAGAACATTCCTGTACTCCCTATTCCGGACTGGGTCGTTATTACTATTGGCGACAATGATTACTCAGTACTGATTACCGTCGATGAAGAATTGGCAAAAATTATTGCTACGTCTATATTTACTAATAACGAAGATGATAATAGCGGCAATGAACAGAAAGATACCACCGGCGAATTATGTAACGTCGTTGCTGGCACCATAGCAACCGAGATGGACAACAACTTCCCAGTGAGCACACCGAAGCATATAGATTACGATACTGCAAACAAACTATTGACCGAATCAACAATGGTTGCAGAAACATTAGCCAGCGCACAAGATAAGCCTATATATATTGCGCTAGTCATACCGAAGGCATAAATGAAAATACTTATCGTAGATGATAGCCGTGCTATGCAAACCATTGTTCGAAGAGGTATAGAACAACTTGGCTACCGTCTCTTACAATTCAAACATGCCAGCAATGGGCTAGAAGCGCTCGACATTATTCGCGTATGGGAGCCTAACTTTGTCATTTCTGACTGGCATATGCCAGAGATGAATGGGATTGAATTAATACATGCTATTAATCGGGAAATGTTAGGCATACACATCGGTTTTGTGACGACCGAAAGCTCCGAAGAGCGTTTATCAGAAGCACAACAAGCTGGCGCAGCATTTATAATACAAAAACCTTTTGATACCACAACGCTTCACGAGGTGCTCTCACCTATTATCCAAGGTCACCTTGATACGGAAGAAAACATAGATCAGCATCAAGAAACTCAAGAAGAAGCGGATACAACCACATCTGAACATATTGTTTTACCTGATATCCAACAGCTTTCTGAAAAGCTCAATTCACTGGCACTGTATAACATTCAGCTACAAAGCACCGCTTCCATGTCTCTTAATTCGCACAAATATCCATATTTATTAGGGCTGTATGGAGACAAAGAAAAACAATCTGTACACGCCGTTGCGGTCGCGGACAACAATGCAGTCTGTATATTGGGCACTTTACACAATAAAATTATAGAAGGAAGTGCTCAGATATCTCTCGCGGACAAAGTGTTGAGCAAACGTATAATGGCCAACAGTAAAAAAACACTAGGTTATCTAGAAAGCTTGTTATACAACACAAACAAAGAGACAACATTATTATTACGCAGCACGAGCGTCATGCGTAAAGAAAACCCCAACATTCAAAAGTTACTCGCTAAGTCGGACCACCGGCTAGATATAACCATAGCCATGAAAAACTGTAGTATTGGCAAGCTAACGTTTATGGTCTCTTGACAATGGTTTTTTAAAACACGGCTCTCAAACAATTGTGAACAAACATACTGTTGATGTATTTACGTTATTCTCACACTATTACAGGTAACCGTTTCGAGCATATATTTCACGCGGCCATTGCACGCGCCAACACTGGCTAGAAACTATGTGAAGTCGTTAATAAGCTGTGCGGTTTCGAACAACGGCAAACCGACTACCGACGAATAACTCCCCTGTATTTCTTCTACAAAAATGGCTGCTTTACCCTGAATACCGTACCCACCTGCCTTATCTTTTGGCTCACCTGTTTGCCAATACTTGAGAGCCTCAACTTCAGATATAGGACGAAAGCGCACAGATGTCACATTCATCCTCGTTTCTATCCGATCACCCATGATCATCGTTATTGCTGTCATCACTGAGTGCGTATTACCGGATAAGCGAAGTAGCATATTAATGGCGTCTTGCTCGGAACTTGGCTTTTCTAGTACTTGATCATTCAACGCGACTATTGTATCGGCGCCCAGCACAGGGAAGTCTTGCTTAAGAGCCGCACCCGCGCTTGCCTTATCGTAAGACAAACGCTGTACATACTCTGTAGGCAATTCATTGTCATGCCTTTGCTCCTCAACATTGACGGTTAACGTTTTATAATCAACACCAATTTGCTCTAGCAACTCTCTACGACGAGATGATTGCGAAGCCAAATAAATAAACATAACCTTACTCCCACACATAGTATTATTGTTAAATAATCACGTTATTGACACAAAGAAGCTACGAATAAGCCTGCGTGAAATTTTATCCACGAAAAATCATGCATGACTTGCTCAGAGCCTCCTTAAGTATAGAACCAAAAACATAAAATTAAAGAAGCCAAATCACATCGTGCCGTCTATTTAACAGGTAAGATTATTATTAACGATAACAATCTTTATAATTTTTAATTTTACCCTTCATTACACCCCTATGACTTTGCCCTGCCCTTAATCAAGCAGCCTAGTGTCACTTATTTCAACATATTAATCACTGTTATTAATTGATTACAAAACATGCTGATCACTCTCAATGACTATCTAAATGTATACGGACTTTTAGCTCAACCACCCAGAAAAATCACAAGCCTCTAATATGTAAGAAAACTATACACGCCTAAGACATCCGAAAACCAACATTCAACGGCCTAATGTGTCAGAAAAAATTTCAATTTGCGTTTCTTTATTTTTCTCGTATTACTGCTTAAATATGTTGACCCAGATTTAATTTGACACACTTAAAAGTAATGCTTAGATAAAATTTGATAGCTCGTTTTATTATTAACGGCCCCCAAAAATCCCGTTAATTGTCGCCATAGACCATGGACTGACACTCCAAATCTAAATAGATGGTGGAGTCTGGGGTTAATTTTCACTATGGTAGTTAGTTGTGATTACATTTTGTCACTTGAATTTGGTGTCGCCTTATTCTTTTAAAAAAGATTATAAGTACCATTAAGCCAAACAATAACCTTTAAGTTGCACAAAAAACCCTATAGAGTGTTACAGATATCAGGTTGCATATAAAGTTACATTGTCCACTCGATTTCACTGTAAACCTTGTTGCAAAGCATTGAATTATATAAATATCAAAGAATTTCTTAATATGACGACTATTATGAATAACAAGCCTCCTCAGAAAAGAAAGGGTGAAGAAGATAAATTTTGGTTTCGAAGCGATCGCATCGTTGTAGTACAAAATATGTGGTTTTTTACTACGCGAGAAAATCGTGATGCGGGGCCTTTTAACACTAAAAAAGATGCCCTTCATGGATTGGAGCTGTTTATCGACTCTATTACACAACAGAATACAGGGTTTGATAATGCTATTAGGGTTGCAACAAAGGGCGATTGGTCAGTAACGATGTTTAAATAATAATGTGTAAATTCAGTCGCCAGTGCGACACACTTCAATCTAAGACTTTACGTAAATAATAAATCAGCGCCACAAAGCAGCTGGCTCAAAGTGTAGCGACGTAATAAAGATATATCACAAACATCGATGTAGTATTGCTAATATGCACTTACCTTACAGCCAAACAACTAGCTCAACCACTAGTCTTTTGTTTTTGCCTTTGTATTTAAGCCACCGGTCACAACAAAATACAAACAGGCTATGGCAGCTAAACTCCAGACAATCGCTGCTCCAGCAGGCAAATCAATTGCCGCTGAAACGATCAATCCCAGCACATAGCCTAAAGCACCCAGAACGTAAGCTTTGATAAGCGGGTTTTGCTGATGCAGTGTACTGACACTAGGGATAATCAAGCTGGCAAAAACCAAATAAACACCGACTATTTGGGTGGACAAGGTAATGGTAACTGCAAAGAGTGGATAAAAAAGCCAATCACCCACT
>JBLHVX010000072.1:0-9062 GCA_047628835.1 Granulosicoccus sp. | reverse complement strand
CAGCATTGAGAATCCAGTAATGAGTCAAAACGTATGCTTTCACTGCGGTGAGATTGCCCTAGAGGGCAATCGCTGGTGCTTAGAGATTGACGGTGAAGAGCAAACGATGTGTTGCCCTGCCTGCAAAGCCGTCGCTGAGACTATTATTGGCAGTGGTTTAAAAGACTATTATAGACATCGCACCGCTCTGCCAGAAATTTCTCCCAAGCAAAAGCGCACAGCCAATGGCGACGTTCGGGAAGAACTCAAGTTATACGATGAAATAGCCATTCAACACCCCTTTGTTATTCGTACGACTAATGAACAACACAATATTGAAGCAGAAGCTGTATTGGTAATTTCAGGCATTAGTTGTGCGGCGTGTGGTTGGCTTATTGAACATCGTTTAAATCAATTAGAGCACGTTGTTAGCGCAAACCTAAACCTTACGACCCATCGGCTGATGATCCGCTGGGTCGATGCCGAAATAAAACTGTCGCAAATATTCGAAGAAATTCACCAATTGGGTTACCAGGCCCACCCGTTTTCAGCAACGGAAGCCGAACAGCAAAGGATTCAAGAAAGCAAAACGGCTTTTCGCCGTTTAGCCGTCGCTGGCTTTGCTACCATGCAAGTTATGATGCTCGCCGTACCTTTATATGTAGGAGCATTACAAGGAATTCTCGTTCAATACGAAATATTCTTGCGTGCTGCGTCTATGCTATTTGCGACCTTCGTAGTTTTGTATAGCGCACGTCCGTTTTTTAGCGCGGCCATTAGAGACCTTAAAACACGCCACCTGACAATGGACGTACCCGTCTCTCTTGCCATATTACTGGCTTATTTTGCCAGTGTTTGGAGCACGTTCAATCAGGGGCCAGAAATCTATTTTGACTCAGTCTGTATGTTTACTTTCTTTTTATTAACGGGGCGATTTTTCGAGATGAGAGCGCGTCATCGCATGACGCAAGCCGGTAATAACCTATTAGACTTGATGCCTTCAGCCGCGACCAAGTCTTCTCCTGAAGGCGATATAGTCATTCCTGCAAGTGACATTAAAGTAGGTGATCTATTAATTATTAAGCCAGGGCAACAAATACCGGCAGACGGTATTGTTGAGTCAGGCATTAGCGCAGTCGATGAAGCAGCATTGACGGGGGAGTATCTTCCTATTGATAAATCACCTGGAGATGCCTTAATTGGTGGTACTCATAATGTTGAAAGCCAGCTACTAATGCGCGTTACCGCCACAGGGGTTGATGCAGAGCTGAATACGATTATGCGATTAATGGACCGGGCTCAACAAGAAAAACCAGCTATCGCAATTTTTGCTGATAAAGTCGCTTCTCGTTTTGTGGCGGCCGTTCTTATTATTGCCAGTAGCATCGCCATCGTCTGGAGCTTCATTGATCCTAGCCAAGCCTTTTGGATCACCTTAGCGGTATTAGTAGTCACGTGTCCTTGCGCCCTCTCTTTAGCTACGCCTACCGCTCTTACTGCGGCTACAGCGTCATTAAGAGAACAAGGATTTTTAATCAGTAAAGGCCACGTCTTAGAAGGGTTAAATCAAGTTGATCGTATTGTATTTGACAAAACAGGGACTCTCACGCGCGGTGAGCTCTCACTAGAACAAACCATTCCAGCCTCTACAAATATCTCGTTAAGCGAACATCAAGCGCTGAAGATCGCGGCTACGTTAGAGCAATACAGTAATCATCCCATCGCCCGCGCCTTTAATTCTACTGGTTATTATTCAACTGACAATATCGAACAAATAACAGGAAAAGGCGTGAAGGGGCAGTTAATTAATATTGAACATCAAAAAGATGCTTTTTACCGCATTGGTCGAGCCGATTTTGCCTTTCCTCAACAGCACCTAAATCCTCCTATCGATGACGATCGCCAATGGTTGTTATTAGCCGATAATAATCAGCCACTTTATTGGTTCGCTTTATCCGATAGCCTGCGCCAGGGTGCAGTCCCGATGGTCAAACAATTGAAAGCTTGGGGCATTAAAATATCCATTCTTACCGGTGACCCTAGTGCCCAAGTAGAAGCCGTGGCAACCGCTCTTGATATTGACGATGTACATAAAGGATTAAGCCCCGCAGAAAAGCTAGAATTTGCATCAAATTGGCAACAGCAAGGTGAGCGCCTAATGATGGTAGGAGATGGCATTAACGATGTGCCTACTCTTGCTCGTGCTGATATTGCGGTAGCCATTGGTCAAGCAAGCGATCTAACCAAAACCAATGCAGATGCAGTAATCACAAACAACAATTTAACCACAATATTACATGCGCTCAGTAAAGGAAAAAAATCGAGTAACATTATTCGTCAAAACATTTACTGGGCGCTGTTGTATAATATATTGGCTTTACCTTTAGCTGCCACAGGTTTTATTCCACCTTGGGCCGCCGCCATTGGTATGTCCGTTAGTTCTTTAATCGTAGTGGGTAATGCCTTACGCTTACTGTCACCGAATAAACAAAAATAGAAGGTATTATGGATATTATTTACATACTCATCCCACTCTCAATATTACTGATTGGCCTCGCGGTAACCGTTTTGTTTTGGGCCATTAAGAGTGGTCAGTTTGATGACATGGACTCACCGGCTCACAGCATATTGTTTGATGACGACGATCAGCTGAAAAAATGATTGAACCCTTATCATTGGTCACAGCTTTTTTACTAGGTTTAATGGGCGCCAGCCATTGTATGGTTATGTGCGGAGGTATCGCAGCGGCCGCAAGCTCGGCCTCTCCTCGTAAAAACAGTCTTTCATTTTTACTCCTATTTAATTTTGGCCGTATCACTAGCTACAGCATTGCCGGCCTTATCGTTTCATTATTGGGCTTATGGCTCGCCGATAGTCACCAGATTGCACAACAAATACTGCGCAGCATCGCTGGGGCATTATTAATATTAATGGGATTTTATGTCGCACGTTGGTGGATGCTATTAACCCGTTTAGAGTCGGCGGGGCAATTAGTTTGGCGCTACATACAACCACTCACGCGTAAACTGATTCCGATCAAAACAAAACCTCAAGCCTTAGCCTTGGGTTTGTTGTGGGGCTGGTTACCTTGCGGACTAATTTACAGCACACTCGCGTGGGTCGCTGCGAATGGGGAGCCTGCCCTAGGAGCCTTAACGATGTTCTGTTTCGGGCTAGGCACATTACCGGGAGTATTAGCCGCAGGAATATTTGCCCAACAACTCAACCGCCTCATTTCTCATAAATACTTTCGTCAATTCGCCGGAGTCTTACTGATTTTTTATGGCACCTGGACCCTTTTCGCAATTTGGTAAATTAAGAGCATTGGATGAGTTAGGAATGACTTGACCATACCCATTGTTGACATATCGCAAAATGAATACCATCATAGATGAAATCTATAAGCACACTTTTAATGAGTGCTTTACGTCTGTGAGAATTAATATGTCTACGTCACCCTCTGCCATGAAAATCAGCCGCGGCGCCCAGCCTCATTGCCAAACATGTGCGCTCAATGCTTTATGCTTACCACTGTCGTTAAATGATAACGACATGGATAAGCTTGATGACATTATTCGACGCGGTCGCCCGATTCAAAAAGGGACAATACTATTTCAACAAGGTGAAGTATTTCAGTCGGTATACGCCGTTCGAACAGGCGCATTAAAAACATATACCATCGCTTCAGGTGGCGAAGAGCAAATCACTGGCTTTCACCTAGCCAGTGAACTTATCGGTTTATCAGGTTACGACAGTGGTACCTACCCACTAAGCGCAAAAGCCTTAGAAACAACCACCGTTTGTGAAATACCAATTGCCCAGTTAGATCAACTATCCGATGAAATGCCTGAACTGCGTCGCCAATTAATGCGCAACATGAGTGGTGAAATTCGCCACGATCAAAACATGATGATGTTACTCAGCAAAAAGAATGCTGAAGAACGTATTGCCTCTTTTTTAGTCGACGTCTCTGAACGCTTCGTTCGTCGTGGTTTTTCTCATTCCCAATTCCGTTTATCCATGTCTCGCGTCGATGTTAGTAACTACTTAGGTCTTGCAGTAGAAACCGTAAGCCGAGTTTTTACTCGCTTCCAAAAAAATGAACTGATTGCGACACAAGGTAAAGAAATCACTTTATTAGATGCAAAGACCTTATACACAATGGCGGGTTTATCTGAAGAACAGCTTAAAAAGTGTACTCATAGATAAGTAAACATCGTAATTGGTAGAGAACTGAGCGGCTAATACTGACATTAAATTGCCGCTCATAATCAAGCTGCCCCAGCTTCTTTAACTCGACACTTTCGCTCTACAGCCCCTTATTAGCTTATAAAATTGATAGTCAATGGCTAATCTCGCCTTTTTTGTATTTTTTTCGCATAAAAATTAGACAACCCGTTCATTCATACCCTAAGGTTTAGTGATTACAGGGCTTTGGCGCAATTAGTGCAGCTCTATAAAGAAATACGCTATTTAAGGAAAGATCGATGGGAATTTGCGCAGCAGAACTTCGCCGATGGGTTATTAAACCGACGCTAAAACGTCTGGGTGTTTATAGTAAAGCCGCAGAGAATTTACTCTTAGCCACAGCTGCCCAAGAGTCTGGCTTAGGATTTCATCTTAAACCTGAAGGTCAAAGAGCATTAGGCATTTATCAAATCCATAGCTTAGCGCATCGCCATATCTGGGATAACCATCTTGCACTTCACAGTGACATGGCAAGCTTGGTTCGAGGACTCGCCAGCCAACACGATTTTTTAGCACAACCCCATGCAGAACTGGCGACTAACCTATCTTATGCAACGGCGATTGCTTGGTTTATGTATGCACGCCACGACGATTTTAGCCTGCCTAAAGGTAATGACATTGAAGCAATTGCCAGTCTTTGGAAGCGTTTTTATCACCCTAAAAGCAAATCAACCATAAAAGACTTCAGTGACAACTTTACCCGTTATATTACCGAGCAGGAAATTGCTGCTTAAGACCGTTTGAACAAAATATTTGAGACTTACTTGCAAACTGCCCCATACAAGACTGGTTTCCCTCGGCTCATTCTGATATAAGTCCTGCCTTCTGCGCTATCACATCATTTTGATAAGGCATTTTTGGAGTAGGCATGTCGCAACTTTCGTCAGATACATCAGTATCATTAATCGATTCATTAGATCAAGATCAACGTCACGCATTTAAAAAACTGAATAAACGTATTCGTCACAACGTTGGCAAGGCGATCGAAGATTACAACATGATCGAAGATGGCGATAAAATAATGGTGTGTCTTTCTGGCGGAAAAGATTCATACGCCATGTTAGACGTACTGTTAGGTCTGCAAAAAAGTGCTCCAATTCACTTTGATATCGTTGCCGTTAACATGGATCAAAAGCAGCCAGGCTTCCCTGAACATATCCTGCCCGCTTACCTAGATAGACTGGGTGTTAATTACCATATTCTTGAAAAAGATACTTACAGTATCGTTAAAGAGAAAGTGCCTGAAGGTAAAACAACGTGTGCCCTTTGCTCTCGCCTTCGCCGTGGCAGCCTTTATGGCTATGCTGAAAGCATTGGTGCTAACAAAATCGCACTAGGACACCATAGAGACGATATTGTAGAAACCTTATTTCTTAACATGTTCTACGGTGCAAAACTTAAATCCATGCCGCCTAAGCTATTAAGTGACGATAAGAAAAACGTCGTTATCCGCCCACTGGCTTATTGCAAAGAAACAGATATTGCAGAATTTGCTCGGTTAAAAGAGTTTCCAATTATTCCCTGCAACCTATGTGGCTCACAGGAAAATTTGCAGCGTCAGAATATTAAAAAGATGCTACGTGATTGGGAGAAAGATCAACCTGGACGCAGTGAGAATATTTTTCGCTCAATTGCGAACATAGCCCCTTCACAGCTAGCAGATAATGATATTTTTGACTTTAAAAGCTTACAACAACAACAGCAAAAATCTCATTTAGGTGAACGTCTGCCATTGTTTAATATTGATGTAGACGACGATACGATTATTGATCAAGCTCCCGTCTTAATAGAAGATGCGGTTCAGGACTATCGTCCGAAATAGGCGGTATAACGACTTTAGGGAAGCTTGATTCCACCGTCTAAAAGCCGTGTGGTATGAACCTCATACTCCCCAGGGCCCATAAGATAGAGCGTCAAACGTAAACGACGTTCATCAACAATGTCTTCCATAATCGTTTCAATTGAACAGGCCCCGGCCATTAATTTTCCTTCGGGAAGATCAAACCGGTAGTAATGATCATTATTAATTTCTTCTATGCCGATCGTAGAGAGCGGGGCTTCTTCTGTCCCTGCGATACCCTCTCGCAACCACTGCACATACAATCGATGAGCCCCTTTTTCTTCCACCTTCATTAAACGAATAGTGCCTCGAGTCGTGGCTGAACGCCAAGGACAAATCTCTCTCACATGCTTAATAGCGGGAGACATTTTATAAAACTCTTTAATACGAACGTCTTCCGTGGCATGACTGGGCATGGCCGTAGAGAACAGCACCACAATTAACAATAAAGCGGACAACACAGCGGACAACGGGGGGAATATCATCACCAGAATACCTCGATACAACATATAGATCTCAATCCATCAACGATTACATTAAGATTAGCAGTAATATAGGATTTAGGTGCTCTAACAAAGCCACGTTGCGCCCTGACTCATTATGATAGATCGATTCATAAAGTACTTAAGAATCGAACGTTAGAACAGACGGTGCCTGATACCATGTTTTGTGATCCCAAGCGGGTTTTTGATAATAAATGGCAATAATGCAATAGTTCACCTTACCTTTTGGCAGCCTAACCTCCACCTCATCACCCAGTCGTTTACCCAGCAAGCCTCGTGCGAGTGGCGCATCGACACTGATGTAGTTATTAGGCAAATCTATTTCATCTTCACCCACCACTCGATAACGGTATAATATTTCATCATCATCTTCTAGCTCAATCCAAGCACCAAAATATATACGCTCAATATCAATCGGAGGTCGCTCAACCACCTCACAAAACTCGATGCGTTTACGCAAAAAACGTACACGCCGATCGATCTCTCTTAAGCGTTTTTTACCGTAAATGTACTCTGCATTTTCGGAACGATCTCCAAGCTTAGCGGCATCAGAAACTTGCTGGGTCACCACTGGGCGATCTTTGCGCCAAAGAAAGTCTAATTCATCGCGCATTTGCTCCAACCCACCAGGAGTAATAAGATGGGCACGCCTTGGCAGTGGCTTCTTCTCTTTATGTTCGCTCATATCAAACTTTGTCGTATACTAAAATTAACGGCATAAAATACTATAACCCACTCCAATATGAGTGTGTAGAAACATAACGAAGCAGCAATCATTTACACGATAAAAAAGGAATCGTTATCACTCAACTCTTTCACGAAGAAACGCTAGAGACTGTCGAAGATCAAATTGTGGAATTGATCGATGTTCTTGACGTTTTATTAGAAGAAAATTCTGAGGGATTTTCTGAACATCAATTATTAACGCTCTTACAACAGCAACCTCATGCTTTTTTTGCAGCGGATGCCTTGCGAAATCCATTATTATTATTTCAAAGCCATTTTTTATTGTTTCATTGTCTTTATCTATTGCGTAATCGCTGGCAAAAAGGCAACCATGCGCAATTAGATATTTCGGTACTGACTATTAAAAAAAGCCGTTTAAATATTTCTAATACGCTTACACCGCCATCAGTACAACAGTTTACTGAAGAGAAACATTCATTGTTCAACGCAGATCCAATGGCTCAATACTATTTAGATTGGTCACACTTCTCGACAACCAGTAGTAACGATGTGGATGAACTATTGAACAGCTTTTGGAAAAAAGTATGGAGTCCGCAACAAGAGGAAGATATTCAGCAAGCCCTTATCATTATGGAGCTTGAGGTAGCGATTCCATTACCAGAATTAAAACAACAATATAGAAGGTTGGCACAGCGCTTTCATCCTGATAAAGGCGGCGATAGTGATCATTTTAAGAAAATTTGCCAAGCCTTTCATCAACTGAGACAATATTCAAATTAAATCGATGCAGCCTTTGAGCTTAACAATATGACACCTAAAATGTTCTCTCGACTGACCTATTTTTTACTCGCACCCCTTTTTGTCTTGTTTAGCCTTCCAGCCCAGGCGCTGGTCGTTTTGCAATACCACCATGTTGATGACATCAGCCCTGCCTCCACGACAATCAGTCCTGAAAAGTTTTTACAGCATATGCAATTAATAGAGGATTTAGGGTTAAACGTGGTTGATTTGGAATCCGCGACACGCGAGTTATTATCTAAAAATTCTACGAAAAATGACCCTGAGACTAATAAGCAATCTAATGCCCAACCTAGCATTCAAGTTGCGATCAGTTTTGACGATGCCTACTCTTCGATATTTGAAAATGCCTACCCAGAACTAAAACGTCGCAACTGGCCTTTCACCGTGTTTGTAAATACCCGCCCCGTCAATCAAGAAAATCGTGGCATTATGACCTGGTCACAAATAAAAGAGTTGGTTAATAACGGCGTTACCATTGCAAATCACTCCGTCACACATGCTCATTTACCGAGCGTGCCTGCAGGTCTAACAATGACTCAATGGCTCGATCAAGAGATTTTAGTTGCTCAACAAGAGCTACAGCAGCGCCTAGGAAAGATTGGCAATATGCTGGCCTACCCTTACGGCGAATTTACCTTAGACATGATTCCTTGGCTGGAAGAACATAACATGCTGGCTTTTGGACAACAGTCCGGGCCGATCGGTGAATCAAGCCACCCTCAAGCCTTGTCGCGTTTCCCTGCCGCAGGTATTTATGCTGACGTGAACAGTTTGAAAACTAAATTATTAAGCTTGGCCCTTCCCATTGATAAATCACAATTGCATGACCCTATAATCAACCGTGAAAATAATCCGCCTTTGTTAGAAATCGAACTACTAGACAGTGATTATAATCCTAAAAACGTGCAGTGCTTTGCCAGTCAACAAGGTGCCATCAATACTCAGGTTAAAAAGGTGAATTCAGAACGTATTTTAACAACGCAAGCATCCTCACCACTGACCGG
>JBLHVX010000071.1:0-9277 GCA_047628835.1 Granulosicoccus sp. | reverse complement strand
AGTACTTTTATCGCGAAGTGCGTAAGCGTTACGATATTTTAATGGAAGATAAAAAGCCTGCAGGTGGTGCATGGAATTATGATTCCAGTAATCGGAAACCTTTGCCCAAAGGAATGATTCCTCCAGAGCCCACACGTTTCACACCGGATCAAATCACCGAAGATGTATTGTGTCTTGTTGACGAACGCTTTCCCGAGCACTTCGGCGACTTACGTCCATTCACCTATGCCGTTAATCGCGAGCAAGCCTTGCAAGTCTTAGAAGATTTTATCACTGAGCGGCTACAGGATTTTGGTGATTACCAAGATGCGATGAAACAGGACAGTCCGTGGTTATATCATTCGCATATTAGCTTTTACTTAAATAGCGGTTTATTAAATCCACTAGAAGTGGTGCAGAGGGTAGAGCAAGAATATCATGGAGGGAATGCACCGCTGGAATCGGTAGAAGGGTTTATTCGCCAAGTGATTGGCTGGCGAGAATATGTGCGCGGTTTGTATTGGTACAAAATGCCCGATTATGCAGAAGCTAATTTTCTCGAAGCGAAGAACAATTTACCTAGTTTTTATTGGACTGGCGACACCAAGATGAACTGCGTTAAGCAGTGTGTGAATGACACCAAAGCTAATAGCTATGCGCATCATATTCAGCGGCTGATGGTGTTAGGTAACTTCGCTTTACTGATGGGAGCCGATCCTAAGCAAGTGAACGAGTGGTATTTGCTCGTCTATGCCGATGCGTATGAATGGGTAGAAATGCCCAATGTGACAGGAATGATTTTGTTTGCCGATGGGGGTGTAATGGCGAGTAAGCCGTATATCGCCAGTGGGACTTATATTAATAAAATGTCGAATTACTGCCAGTCTTGTGAATACCAGGTGAAAGAAAAGAATGGTGACAGTGCTTGTCCTTTTAATTATTTATATTGGGGGTTCTTGCAGCGGCACAAAGAAAAGTTACTAAAAAATCCGCGTTTAGGCATGCCTTACCGAACTTTATCAAAAATGACAGATGAAAAAGTAGCGTTAATTGCGAGCGATAGTCAGCAGTTTATATCGTCGTTGTCTTAGCAGTTCCTTAAGTGTATTTACTAGAAACGTGCTGGCTAGTTTAGCGAAGGCTTCTTGCGCAATTGCTTCGTTGAGCCGCGCTGCACTTTTTTATCCACCCGTTTACGTTTAGCCGATTTACTCGGTTTTGTAGGGCGGCGACTTTTGGGTACAGTAATCGCTTTATCAATCAGAGTGTAAAGCCGTTCAATAGCATCTTGTTTGTTTTTGTCTTGGCTTCTAAAACGTTGTGCTTTTATCGTAATAATTCCATCTTTACTAATACGATAATCACTGTAATTTAACAGCCGTTCTTTATGAACTTCTGCCAAAGAAGATGCTCCAATAACAAATTGTAAATGGATAGCGCTAGATGTCTTATTCACATGCTGGCCGCCCGCACCTTGTGCGCGAATAGCCGAAAAGCTCATCTCATATTCTGGCGGGGTAATTCTCGTGTTCACAATAGGTGTTATCCATTTATATTATTTCAGTGTTCATTTTACCCTGAATTCACACACGTAATAGTAAAACTAAAGGTAATCTCAGTGTTGATTGTTAATCAGGGTGTTAATCATGTTGCTAAGACAGGTTTTGCTACAAGCGTAGTCATGCAGTTATTGTGTTTTTTCGTGTTGTTTTCGGGTAGTCATATCGCTATTAGTGCTCCGAAAAAAGTGCTGTTACACGAGTGGCAAGCCAGCGATGAGTCTAGTGTAATCGTTGTTGATCACAGCTTATGGCAGCAGGTATTAGATCAGTATGTGGTAGAGCGCAATCAGCAAACCTATGTGCAGTATGCCTTATTGAAGCAGACCCAATTAAAACAATCAGAAAATAGTGTTCAGTCTTCGATGTTAGATCGGTATCTAGCATCTCTTGCGACGGTTAATCCGTTGATTCTTTCACGGCAAGAGCAGCAGGCGTACTGGATTAATCTATACAATGCCGCCACGCTACAGCTGATGGCGAATCATTACCCCGTCAGCTCTATTACAAAAGTGGGTGGTGGGTTCTTTGGTTTTGGCCCGTGGAATAATAATATTTTAAAAGTGAATAATAGGTCGTTGTCGCTAAATGATATCGAGCATGGCATTTTGCGCCCCATCTATGATGATCCACGAATTCATTACGCGGTTAATTGTGCCAGCCTTTCGTGTCCTAATTTGTTAGCCACGGCATTTACGGCAAACAGTACCGAGCAGCTGCTTGAGCAAGCCGCACGGGATTATATTAATCATCCTCGCGGGTCGGCTATTGAGGGTCAGCACGTTACCTTATCGAAAATCTATGACTGGTATAAAGAAGATTTTGGCGGCTCTACGGAAGGGGTCTTAGCGCATATTCGACAATATGCGCATAGTGGCTTGATCATGAAATTAGATGGTCTGCAAAGCCCTGTAGTAGAGTACGTTTATGATTGGCAATTAAACGATTGGCCTATGCAACGAAAATGATCGGGAAAAGGCACCGATTTCCCGCTGCCGCAGTAGATTCTTCCTAAGTCCGACAGACCCCTAGCCAGTGGTTAATCTTTCGTGTTTAATGCGCTCCTTGTATTTTTATCAGTGCTCCTTGTATCAATACATATTTTATTTTTTATCAACTAACAGATGAGAGCTAATAGATGACCGAAGTAAAATCAGAGATCCAACCTAGCACCTTAGAAGAGAAAGCCTCTTACGGCATCGGCCTACAAATGGGCGATCAGCTAAACAGTATGTTTGAAGGCGCGTCACTAGAGTGTGCGTTGACAGGTTTACGTCATGCGTTTAATGGCGAAGCGCCAATCGTACCCAGTGAAGATGTTAACGCTGCGTTTACCGTTATTCAAGAGCGTATTAAAGAGCAGCAAGCAGTACAAGCTAAAGAAGCCGCTGGTGAAGGCGAAGCGTTTTTAGCTGAGAATGCTGATCGCGACGATATTCATGTAACTGATACTGGATTACAGTACGAAATTATCACCCAAGGTGACGGCGACTTACCAACAGCGGCATCAACAGTACGGACTCATTACCGCGGTACATTAATTAACGGTACTGAATTTGATAGTTCATATAGCCGCAATGAACCAACAGAATTCCCAGTGAATGGAGTTATTGCAGGTTGGACAGAAGCGTTACAGCTAATGCCTGTGGGCAGTAAGTGGAAGTTATACATCCCTTACACTCTTGCTTACGGTGAGAACGGTGCAGGTGGTGCGATTGGTCCTTTTCAGGCATTAGTTTTCGAACTAGAATTGTTAGCCATAATACAAGCGTAAACTGGTACAGACTTCTAAGTCGTACTGTACGAAGAGTGCAGTACGAAGTTTGCTCACCATGCTGGACTTGATTCGGCTCCCTATCAATCATTATTGCTTTTCTAAAGGCAGGTTTACTAAGGCGCTCTACAAGCGACTTTACATGGCACTCTACATGGCACTATTCTTATGGCAATAAAACCCACGATCTATAAATTTACTATTATGGTTTCTGACTTTAATCGTGAGTACTACAAAGAGTTAGCCTTAACGGTTGCAAAACATCCATCGGAAACCGCAGAACGAATGATGGTGCGAGTATTGGCGTTTTGTTTGCAATCACAAGAGGGCATAAGTTTCACCAAAGGCTTATCGGCACCCGACGAGCCTGACTTATGGGTGAATACCTTAGATGGCCAGTTGATTTCTTGGATTGATGTGGGTGAGCCAGCAGTAGACCGTATTAAAAAAGCCACGCGTCGCGCTAAAAATACATCGATATATAGTTTTAATAGTAAGTCAGATAGCTGGTGGCTAAAGCACCAAGCTGATTTCGCCGCCTTAAACGTCTCGGTCTATCAGTTTCAGTGGGAGCAAGTTCAGCCGCTAGCGTTATTGGTCGAACGAACGTTATCAGCATCCTTAACGATTAGTGATAATGTTATTCAGTTATCGACCGAAAAAGGTGATTGCGAATTATCGTTGACGATATTGCAGAGAAGTGCAGCTGATAGCGCTAAATAAACCGTTCAACACTGACAAAAATTGAATTCTTAATCACTTTTAGATTGAGTTCTATTTATGCTTAATCTTATGTATGCATAGCCCTATGTAGACTGAGATATCCCAGCAATGAATGACCCAATAATAATAAGAGCGCTTGCGATGATTAAGACACTTGTGGCTTGACCAAACCCCGCCAAAATCAGTAATATTACAGAAATAAGAGGCGTACTGTAAGCCAGTGTGCCCAGCAATTGAATGTTGCCATGTTTAACACCGTAGTCCCATGTAAAAAAGGCTAGGCCTACGGGGCCAAGTCCTAAGCCAAGAATACACAGCCAAGCAATGGTATCGCTAGGCCAGAGAGTCTCTTCCCATAGGAGATGGCATATGAAGGCTAGCAATGCCGTTACTCCGCAAAACCAGCCTACGGCATCAGTAGGAACCGCTTGACCTAGCCTGCTAAGCACTGAGTACGATGACCAAATCAGCGCACACATAAGAGCCATGAGATAGCCCTCAGCATACTCCCAAGTAAAATCATTGCTATTAATCCCAATCAATAACCAGCAGCCTACTAAGGCGACTATGGCTCCGACCACATAGCGCAGCTTAAATGATTCTCCTGGTAGGAATGACGATAACAAGACTATCAATAGTGGCCAAAGATAGGCGAGCAAGCTCACCTCGATAGCAGGTGCAAGTGTCATGGCTTTGAAGTAAGCGAAGTGGTAACCAAACAAACCTCCTATTCCGAGACACCAAGCCTGTGGTGATTGCCGAATAAATCGAAGACCAGTATGCCCCTGTATCCACCAGCGAATACTCATCAGCATAAAAGCAACGGTAAAGGTCATCGCCATCATTTGAAAGGGCGGTACTTGCCCGCCCGTCAACTTAGTTAACAGTGCTAAAGTACCCCATAATAAAATGGAAATTGAACCAATGAATGTCGCCGTATTGTTTGCTGACATAAATCTTTCCAAACATGCATGAATAGATGGGCCAGTGTACGCTTGAGATTGCAGAGAAACTTTACTTATACGGCGAAACTATTTCTGTTTTCGGCGAAAGTGACGTGGAGGTTGACCAAAGTGCTGGCTAAATCTATCACTGAAAGACGATAACGAGTGGTAACCGACTGCGTCCGCAATACATTGAACGCTTAGGTCGGAATTTGTTAAGAGGTGCCAAGCCCGTTGCATGCGAACTTCTGTTAAATAGTGGTGGGGTGTCGTGCCTACTTGAGCTTTAAATAAGGTGTTGAGTTGTCGACTACTTAGGTGGGCGATATTTGCTAGCTCTGCCATGGTCACTGTGTTATGAAAATTTTCATCTAAAAAGCACTTAGCCGTAGCAACGCGATGATCCAAATGTACGGAGCTGCCATGGCATTCCTGAATAAGTTGGATAAGTAAGAGGAGCATTTGTCGTTGAGTCTCACCGCCGTGGGTTCTCTCAAGTAGCTGTTTATGTAAAAAATGAATGTAGAGTCGTAAGCTCGAATCGATATTCACAAACTGTGGGAGTCTTTCTAGCCTAGGAGCTAAGTTTTGTGGGACATTAGCGACTATAAAATGATTGTCTGTCCATGCCGAATATTCATGATTTCTACCGGCAGGAATAATGGCCGCTTTTTTGTCATTTACTTCGCCACCGTTGTCATCAATAGACAGCGATAAAGTACCCGCTAAAGGTAGGACTAGTTGGTGATGATCGTGTGAATGCTTCTTGGCTTCATCACCATAGCTTTTGATATCGAGACGAATCGCTGAGTTATTCATAACAGTGTTGCTTAGGAATAGCGTGGCTTAGAAATAGTTCCGCTTAATGTAGCGTAACCTAGAAATCGCGTTACTTAAATATGGTGTGCCCAAGGAAAAATAGTGCACTTGAAAAGAGCATCGAAGGCCATCGATGAATGATGGTCTGCTAACGTCCTCTGAAATCCTTTTTGTTAGCTAAAGTGTAGCGTGTAAAATATAAATGTCATGGCTCTTCATCTGCCACGCGGATGCGTTCTAGGCGTGCTTCTTCTTCTGCTAGCGCTGCTTTGATCTCTTCTAATACCGCATCAACATCCGCTTCATCTTCGTCGATAATGCATTCGCCGGTGAGAAGGTATTCAGGGTGAAGTTCGCCTGCTTCGTATAAGTCCCACATTTCTTTTGCGTATCGTGTATCTAAAAGCCCAGGCGCGTATTGCCCGTAATAGTTTTTCATGTTGTCAACATCGCGGGTTAACATGGCTTGTGCATTATTATTTGCGGAGGCATCTACAGCTTGGGGTAAATCAATAATCACAGGACCGTAGTCATCTACTAATACGTTAAATTCTGATAAATCACCGTGAACAATGCCCGCGCACAGCATACGCATGACATATAGCATCATCACAGCGTGATCTTCTTCGGCTTGTTCTTCGGTCATACCTACATCGCCAAGGCGCGGGGCCACGCTGCCTTCGTCGTCGGTCACTAGCTCCATTAGGAGGACGCCATCAAAGCAGCCATAAGGCTTGGGCACACGTACGTCTGCAGCAGCTAAACGGTATAGCGCATCAACTTCGGCATTTTGCCATGTGTCTTCTTGCTGCTTACGGCCAAACTTAGAGCCTTTTTCCATGGCACGAGCACGGCGGCTGTTGCGTACTTTTCGGCCTTCTTGGTACTGTGCGGCTTTTTTAAAGCTACGTTTTACCGCATCTTTATACACCTTGGCACAGCGTATATCATCGCCGCAGCGCACGATAAACACATCGGCTTCTTTACCGCTCATTAATCGGCTAATCACTTCATCGACTAATCCATCATCGACTAAGGGTTGTATACGTTTAGGTGTTTTCATAAAAAGACTGTGTGTTCATTATTGGTTGGTGGTTATCGCCAAAGTAAAAGGCGAGTGTTTAAGCTTAAACGAAAAAGCTCTCCAGTATATGGTTTCATTGTATGTAATGCGTTAATAGCGTCACATTAAGTGGTTTAAAAGCCACTCTTTAATTTTTTCTCGACCACTTCCTTTTCTTTAGCGATGAGGTAGCTGGTATATGCCATTTTTTTATCTAATTCATACAAAGATGCATTTGCTTCAAAAAACTGCCCTTCAGTTAACGTATTTCTTTTAGATAACGTTTTTTTTACAGAATCTTTTGCTTTTTTCTGCTCTTTCGTTAGCGTTTTTTTTTGTTTTTCGAGGGTTTCAATTTCTTTGTAAAGGGTGTTTATCCCTTTTTCTATAGCCAGTTTATTGATTGATATAAGTTGGCTTCTCTGGTCGGTGCTGACGAGCATTGTCTCATCCCCATTAAGGAGCTGCCATTTATGCTTGCAAAATTTACCCCATTCGCCAGCTGGACAATCACAAAAAACAGATAAAACGTCATCTTTAGTCATAAAATCAACGGTATAGAATGAGTCGCCACTACTGCTTTTTGCTTTTATTGAAATGTTCACACTTGCTCCATGTTTACTTAGCACGTTATATAGGTGCCATTCGGCTATAAGCAACGCTTAAAAAGAGATCTGCTGTCCGGTGATCTTGATACTGCCATCACTTGTTAAGTATAAGTATAGCGGGGTTAGCTCGGCTGCTGATTTTACCGTACTTGGGTCTTCAGCAGGGAAAGCTTGTGCGCGCATGGCTGTACGCGTTGCGCCAGGGTTTACGCTGTTTACGCGAATGCGGCTGGTTTCTTCTAATTCATCGGCCAATGTTTGCATCAGGTTTTCTAACGCTGCTTTAGACGCCGCATAAGCACCCCAGTAAGCTCGGCCTTTTAAACCCACGCTTGAGCTGGTGAAAATAATCGAAGCGGCTTCGCTGAGTTGCAATAGTGGCAGTAAATGCTTAGTGAGCGCAAACGGTGCGGTCACATTCACCTTCATCAGTTTATCCCATACTGTAATAGAGTAGCTGCCAATCGACGTGCGTTCACCTAGTTCGGCGGCACAATGCACCAAACCATCAAGTTTGCCATATTCAGTTTCTATACTGCCATGCAGTGTTTTGTAGTCAGCATCGCTAGCGCTTTCAAAATCAATGGGCACAATGGCTGGTTGGGGCGCGTTGGGATGGTTCGATTCTATTTCATCATAAATCGATTCCAGCTTTTCTACGGTTCGCCCCATTAAAATAACGGTTGCACCATAAGCTGCAAAGCTATTTGCTAATGTGCGGCCAATACCTGCACCTGCGCCAGTAATGGCGATCACCTTGCCTTTTAATTCGTCGCTCGATGGCGTGAATTTTTTCCAATCGTTCATGATTATAACCGTCTATCTATTAATATGTATGAATGCTTACGGTCAACATTATGGGGGTGTTGACGAATTTAGTGATTCATTTATGTGCATAATCTTGGACCGCAGCCCAAATATCCTCACTGTTGTGAGTAATATAATCCGCGTTCCACGAAGGTATGTCATCGTCGTCTTTGGTGTAGCCGAATGTCACGGCAATGGTTGGGCTGCCTGCGCGTATACCGCAATCAATGTCGCGTTTGTGGTCGCCAACATAAATAGCTTCTTCAGGTGTGCAGCCCACTTTGTTACAGGCCAGAATTAAGGCCTCCGGATCGGGCTTGGCGTTACTGACATGGTCAGGGCAAATCACTAGATTAGGGTGAGCGGGTAGGGTGATATTGGCCAAGATGGGATCAGTAAAACGTGCCGGCTTATTGGTGATAATACCCCAAAAAAGGTTGGCGTTTTTGAGTTGGATAATGAGCGCATCCATGCCCGGAAATAATACGCAATGTTTGCCCATGTGTTCGGCATAAATGTCGAGTAAGCGTTGATGGCGTTCATGAAACCCATCGTCACCGACGTGCAAGTCAAATCCTAGCGTCGTTAATGCGCGCCCGCCATCGGATACCGTAGCGCGTATCGAGGCTTCGTCAATACGTGGTTGTTTATATTCATCCATGAGTTGGTGCATGGCGATAAAAAAATCCGGCGCACTGTCTAGCAGCGTGCCATCGAGATCAAAAAAAACGGCTTTTAAGGGCATAAGAAATAGCTTACAGGAAGAGAATGGATGGTTTGTAGCAAAAGAGCAGTGTACAGCGAGCAGGGCACAGCTTACAGGAAAAACAAAAAAGACTTGACGATGTTTTTATAAGCCGTAACAATTCTGTTATCTGTTATCTGTTATCTGTTATCTGTTATCTGTTATCTGTTATCTGTTATCTGTTATCTGTTATCTGTTATCTGTTATCTGTTATCTGTTATCTGTTATCTGTTATCTGTTATCTGTTATCTGTTAT
>JBLHVX010000070.1:0-9391 GCA_047628835.1 Granulosicoccus sp. | reverse complement strand
CAGGCAGATTTTGTCCGTTTTTCACAGGCTATCGAAAAAGCGTTTGTGACTAGATTTACTTACCAAGGTCTAGCGGTAGCCGCTCTGCCGGCAGCACCTCTAGCAGCAATCTTTGATCCACAGATTCCGGTAAATAGCACTACGAAATATTACAACCTCACTATCTCTGCCGCAACAGCAAACACTTACACCTTGCTTGCTACACCGATAGCGGGTAGTCAGATGGCAGGTGATGGGCGAATGACAATAGATAATCAAGGCGCTCAATGTTGGTATGAAGACCAAGATACAGCAGGTGGCACTTGTGAGCTTTTCAGTAAGTGATGTAACTTGTGTTTTTTGGCTGTTCAGGCTGTGTCGTAATGAGTTTGAGTCGCTATTGTGAGTGCCAGTAACCATGTTATTAATGTTAGTCAGAGCTACAGCTGATGGCCTTGCCATCGGTATCTTCAATAATTCCGTCATGATTAGTGTCCCTACCCCGATAGGAGCGGCCAACTCGATTCCATGTTAGCCTGCGACTATATTGCGCTTTATTGGATGGCGGGCAATAGATAAAACTTCCGGTCAAATTCGTTTGTCCTAGACTATTAATTTTCACTGAAATTCTTCCAAAGCCCAGCCGAGTTTTTATATTGGCTTGGCCTATGTTAAGTGGTTCACTATAAATAATTTCTTCTGCCGATGCTGTCTTGTCATTATTGCTATCATGAAAGACCAGTAGGTAATTCTGCCAATGCTTCAGACATGTATGGCCATCGTTACTTCCGCAAATAGTGATGCTTTGTTGTTGGACGATAGCGCGAGTTCGAGCTACTTGTAGTAAACGACGTAGAGTCGATATTTTACTGTCAGCTTCGTTGCTCTGAATAATGTTTTGCAAGTTAGGAGCTACGATAGAGAGTAAAATACTGGATATACTGATGGTGACCAGTAATTCAATGAGTGAAAAACCACGGGTGTAAATGGGTGTTGACATGCTCCCTCCTTGGATCATGTAAAGAATGTATTGGTATAACGACGTAGAGACGCGTAAGCAAAGTTAGGTAATAGGTGAGCGCTTGCGGGTAAGCACTATTATATGGAGACTGTCCTTAATCACTATATATTTTTCACCCAGAGTATACGGGTTTGTACTATTAGATTCAATTCGTCAATATAGACAGGAGACAAACGGTACTATTTACCGCTCGATCGGTGTGCCAATTACCGCTTAATCAGTGTGCCAATATTCAATAGTTCCACGTTTCAAGCCAAAAGCAGCCATAAATACCTTCTAAGAACGTGTGACTAGAAGCCTGTCGGACTTAGGAAGAATCTACCCTAGCATGCTAACACGTAATTCTTTAGGTGAAGAGACGCTAATGCTTTCAGGGTGGCCCGAAAACTCCTTCGAAGGGTTAGTGCCCAATGTTTATAAGGCAGTAATAGTTTGTTAGTCGTTCAGTACAACGGCTCACAATAATTCTTGGGGGGGTAATACAACATCAGCAAAAATCAACCCGGCGACAAGTGACATGAGGATTAAAAAACTTTGTGCGCCGATATCGGTACTATTCAGAATACTTTGCCCCGATACCGCTGTGTTAAGCCCAATATAGATTTTACTACCGGGGACTAGCATGACTAAGCCTAATAGCATAACGATAGTGGAGGGGAGGTGTTGCACACGAGAATACACATTGCTATAGATACCCAAGGCAAATGCGCCGATAAAGCCACCCAATGCGGCCCCCAAGAATAGGCTGCCCAATAAAGTCGCGCTATAAGAAATAAAGCCAGACAGCATTCCCCAAGGGGCGTCTTTAATACGCATTTTAAATAACACTATAAGGCTGAGCCCCAAAGTGGTGACCGCTAACCATGAAGTCCATAAGGGGGTGTTAGTCGAGGGCACAAAGACTGTGTTTGTCCACATTAGCCCTGCAATGGAAACCCCTAACACCGCACCAAAGTACAGTTTAAATAGTGACATGATGGCATCCATGATGCGGGCTGTTCCAGACATTAGGTGTCTTGCCGATAATTCGGATAAGCCCAGTGTTAGCGCTAAACCCGGAATGTAGACAATAATGCTAGAAAGAATGACGAGTGGTACATTGAGTGTTGGATCGTATACCGCGATAGCGGACGCTAGCAAGGCGGATATTAGGGCAACAAGGGGTTCTAATACACCCGCGATACGTTGTGACTTTTCTGACCAAAATTGAAAAGAAAATACGGCAAAACCAATAAGACTGGACCATATAACGCTGTTCCAGTTGGTTTGCATCAACATAGCGAACGCTCCGCTCGCGCCGCCATAGCTTAAAAATGCCAGTAATTGCCCGTAGGGGAGGGTCTTGTTGGCGATGTCATCTAAGCGTTCTAGCGCTTCTGACAAAGTACGTTGTTCGGAGGCGACCTCGTCGACTAATTCATCAATTCTCGCTAGGGAGCCAAGATCAAGTTCGCCGGGTTTAACTCGTACAATGTGGCTGTATTCTTGATGGTCTTCGTCAACCTCAGAAATAACAAAGGTTAGTGAGGTGGGTGTCACCATGAAATTTGATTGTAATTTAAGGAATGTAGATACTGATTGTAGGTGGGCCTCAAGTCGATAGGCTGGTGTGCCATATTTATGTAGGGCTTTACCTAGCTTGATAATAAAGCGGCGTTTCTGCAGGAAGAGTTCCTGTTGGTCGATTTGAGTTGGAACATCATCGGGAGCATTAATCGGGGCGCTAATATGGGCGTCAATGCGGGTGTTAGAAGATGTATCGCCAATAACAGTTATCATAAATGTCTCATCAGCGGCCGGTCATATCATCGGATGATCAACGCTGTTCTATAAAAAGGGTTCTATAAAAACGGGGTGTTTGTAAAAGTGTCGGAACGACTATGGTAGAGGAATTGATATCGTTTGTAAGTAGATTCTTTATCGAAGTCTACTGCAGACAGGCACTGCTCCAGCTAGAGTGTTTGTAGCGTAATATTGAGCTAATGTTGAAATGAGTAGGTTTGTTGTCGTTCAATGATTTGTGTTTTGAAAACTTGTTTTGCGATCAGTTTTGCTTGTTCATCATCTAAGTTATGAAAACGTACACCAATAAGATGAGTGCCGTCGGCTTGTAGCGCATTACGAGTGACTTGCCCATAGGTGATGACACCGGTGTAGGAAGGTAGAAATATCAGCTTTAGCGCCAGCCAGTTTTCTACGCCAATAGAGTCATCGGAAGAAAAGGCGATTCCGCCTTGGCTAATGTCAATACGTCCACTGTCAATATCATGAATCGACGACTGATTAGAGAGAACTTGTCGGCAGACTAAGTCCATTTTTTTGTTTAAACCGCCTAGGTACGCAGCGATTAGTGGGCTTTCTTCTTTAATCGATGCCATGAGTTGCTGACTTTGGTTGTTAATATGTTGAAACTCTGAAAATAGGCACAGCGTTTCACTATGCTCGAAGTGCTGTTCGGCGCGGCCGTGCATCATCTCGTCATTACTGACGGGAGAAAAGTTAAAAATAACGTCTTGCTGGATGCGAAAGAACTGGCGTTTTTCAGGCATGGGCGTCACCGTTGTGATTGATTTAAGCTATTAATGCACATTGACAGTGTGCTTATATAAATACGTACATCCGTACCTTGAGTATAGACACTATTGTGGATGTTGCCTGAGTCTACGTTCTGTTTTTGTTACTCTATAATTGGGTCTTTATAAATAAGTACATCTCACATGATCAATTGAAAAGTAGGCTTTTAATAAAAGTCGCTTGTTATATGCCGTATTTTTCCGTTTAATGCGACGATGCGTATAAAAACATCATTGAGTACTTCATTCAGCACCCCGTTTTTTATCGGTTTGCGTTATATTAAAGCAAAACGCCGACACCAATTTATTTCCTTTATTAGTGGCTTCTCTTTGGTGGGGATGGCACTGGGTACGCTGGCACTTATTGTGGTGTTGTCGGTGATGAATGGTTTTGATCGAGAAATTAAACAGCGAATATTAAGTGTTGTTCCTCATGGGTTTATTGATGAGTTGCCCGCCCTGCAAGACTGGGAGGGTTTATCCTCGGAAATATCGACCACGCCTCACCTTGTGGCTTCAGCTCCTTACATCAGTGGCTACGCCATGCTGAGTTCCAAGCAAAGCGTACAAGGTGCTCAGTTACAAGGGATTCTCCCTGACCAAGAACGGGCAGTATCTGTTATTGATACTTATATGTACCGTGGTGATACTCAGCAGTTACAACAGGGCGAATTTGGTATTGTCTTAGGGCGAATACTGGCGAGCCGTTTGCGTGTTGATATGGGTGATTCGGTGCTGATGACATTGTCAGATATTTCTATTACCCCTGCGGGCATATTCCCCCGGACTAAACGTTTTACCGTGGTAGGTATTTTTGAAGTGGGTGCGCAGGTCGATCAATCCTTGGCCATGATTCATTTGGGTGATGCGCAAAAAATGTTTCGTTACGGCGATAAAGTACAAGGCTTGCGGGTTAAATTCGACGATATTTATCAAGCACAAGAGAAAATAGCTGTACTGCAAAAGCAACTAGGTGATCAATACCAGTTAACTGATTGGAGTAAGACGCAAGGCAGTCTGTTTCAAGCAGTACAGATGGAAAAGCGTATGGTGACATTGCTATTACTGATTATTGTGGCAGTTGCAGCACTCAATATTGTGACGGGCCTTATGCTCATGGTGGCTGATAAGCGAGGGGATATTGCTGTGTTGCGGACTCTCGGTATGACCACCAAACATATCATGTGTATTTTCATTACTCAGGGCAGCGTGGTAGGCATCGTGGGTATCGTGGTCGGTGCAATCCTAGGATGTTTACTGGCGATATCGATCAGTGAGGTGATTGCGGTGCTTGAGTCGCTATTTGGGATCTACATTTTTGATCCTAATGTGTATTTTATTAGTCAAATACCCTCGGAGTTACGCTGGGGTGATGTATTGTTTATTTGTGTCTCGGGTATTTCAATGAGTATCTTAGCCACACTTTACCCTGCGTATTGTGCCGCGCAAATTGCACCGGCGGAGGTGTTACGTTATGAATAATTCTATAGAAGCAGCAAGCATAGAAGTAAAGAGTGCAGAAGTAGACAACACAGAATTGTCTGCTGTACTGGAATGTCAGGGTGTGCAAAAAATATATCAAGAAGGCCCTCACGCGATTACGGTACTCGATAATACCGATCTGCTACTACTGCGTGGGGAGCGTTTAGCGATTATCGGTAGTTCCGGCTCAGGTAAAAGCACTTTATTGAATATATTGGGTGGTTTAGATACCCCTACTGCAGGCGAAGTGTATGTGGCGGGACAACTGCTTTCTGAGCTGGATGATGATACGCGTGGACGATTACGTAATCGTCACTTAGGTTTTGTATACCAATTTCATCATTTATTGGGTGAGTTTACGGCTTTAGAAAATGTCATGATGCCTTTATTGATCGGGGGTGTAGATCGGCAAGTGGCAAAGCAGCGCGCGGATGCGATGTTGACACGTGTTGGCTTGGCACAACGTAATCAGCATAAGCCAGCCGAGCTATCAGGTGGCGAACGACAGCGGGTTGCCATTGCGCGAGCTATTGTGACCGAGCCGTCTTGCGTATTGATGGATGAGCCAACAGGCAATCTAGATGAAGATACAGCACATTCGATAGAAACCTTATTAATGGAATTAAACCAGAGTATTAATCTCAGCTTTATTATCGTGACTCACGATAAACGTCTCGCCTCTAGTATGGACCGCGTTTTAGAATTACGGGAAGGGCGCTTGTTTCCTCATGCCTAATATTATGTCTAACGCTATACCTAAGTATCCGCCCGGTAGTATATTCCGCTCAGTCAGTGTGTTGTTAGGCTTGAGATATACCCTTGCGCGTCAGCGTAGTCGCTCGGTCGCGTTTATTTCTCGCGTCACTATGATAGGTATTGTCTTGGGTGTGAGTTTACTGATTACCGTATTGTCGGTGATGAATGGTTTCGATAAAGAGTTACGTGAGCGCATATTACAAATTATGCCCCAAGTGACGCTCTATCAATCGGGAGGAATGCAGGACTGGGCCGCATTGCGTGAGCAACTACTCAGCAGTGCAGAGGTCGGTAATGGGGAGATTGTGGGCGTCTCGCCATTTGTTGAGCTACAAGGCATGATAAATGTAGGTAACAGTACCGAACCGGCTCTGATATATGGAATTGATCATCAGCTGGAATCTACGACATCGATTATTTATAATTTTCTAGCCCCTGAGACACGCCTTGCTTTGGTCAATGACAAGGATGCCATTGTGTTAGGTCGAGGGCTTGCTGATCGTTTGGGAGTAGAGGCAGGACGTCGTGTGAGTATAATAATTCCTCGTGCGGAGGGACAATTACAAGCGTCATCACAGGCGCCCGCAATACGTCGATTACGCGTGATTGATATACTGGATACCGGCACTGAGATTGATGACGCGCTTGCCTTAATGGATATCCGAGGCGCAGCTTTATTATCACCGTATAGCCAGTCGGTGACTGATATAGCATCTTCGGCACGAGGTGTTGAGGGTAGACGTGTTGAGAGTCAGGCCGCCTCATCTAATGCTTTTAGCGTATCGGGTGTGCATATTAAATTAGATGATTTATTTGCCGCATCAAGTGTTGCCAATACCTTGCAGATGCAACTGCCTTATGGTTTTTATAGCACTAATTGGACGCGTACCCACGGTAATATTTATTACGCCATTCAAATGTCGAAAAAGCTGGTGAGTTTATTATTGTTACTGATTATAGCTATCGCCGCGTTTAATGTAGTCTCGACATTGGTGATGGTGGTGCTAGACAAACAGAGTGATATCGCTATATTGCGTACCTTGGGTGCCAGTAATCGCCAAGTGGTTGGTTTATTTATGGTGCAGGGCACCGTTATTAGTGTGATGGGTACGTTTATAGGGGTATGTTTGGGGGTGATTCTGGCGTGGTTCGTACAGGATGTTGTCGTGCTGATCGAGCAGTTATTCACAATACAGTTTCTTAAAAGTGATATTTACCCTATTAGCTATTTGCCCTCTCAGTTATTGTGGAGTGATGTGCTCTTAGTCGCAGTGGTGAGTTTGTTGATGAGCTTTTTAGCGACACTTTATCCCGCATGGCGAGCTTCTAAGGTGCTGCCGGCAGAAGCCCTGCGTTATGACTAACATCCCTTTAAGTCTGTTAGTATTATTGGCTAGGAGTCTTGCGGGCTTAGGAGGAATCTACTGCGGCAGCGGGAAATTGGTGCATTTTTCCGATCATTATCGTCGCTTAATAGCGCCTACTGCTGGCGCTAATAGCGCCTACTGCTGGTAAATAGGCTCACTATTCTCCTCAAATGATCGAAAAAATGCCCTCAATTTCTCACTACATCGCTACGATTCCCTAAGTCCGACAGGCTCCTAGTGATACCTGCTGCTCATACCCGTAATTAATGGTTACGTACTTTCTTGCGTTTACGCCAGCGATGAATAACATGCCATCGCCATGCAATATTAATAATTGTGTAACTTGTCACACCGCATACTGCCCCAGTAATTAACGAGCCGACAAGTAGCGGTTTCCAAATTCGTGTGAGTTCTCCGTTAACCCATTCCAAAGTGAAGGCCACATCAATATTCATTGCCGGTGTATCTAATACCCAAGCACCTAATGAGTAAGTGGCAAAAAATATGGGTGGAATAGTGATGGGATTGGTAATCCATACTAGCGCCAAGGCAATAGGTAAATTACAGCGTACCCATAGGGCGATAATGGTTGCCGCGATCATCTGTGCCGGCATAGGAAAGAAAGCGAGAAACATTCCCACTAAAAACGCCATCGATACGGAATGTCGATTTAGGTGAAATAAATTGGGGTCTTCTACAACGGGCCCTAAAAAGCGCAGAGAGGGGTGATCTTTAATAAACTGCTGAGAGGGAAGGAAACGCTTTAAAAGCTTCTTAGGCATGAACGGCGATCTCAAAAGGCGGAACACCAGAACGTCCGATGATTCTTGGCGTTGTCGGTGTAAAAAAGTTGCCGCATTATGCCTCGTATTACTTGGCTCCGCTACTGATGTGTGTGCTGATTTCTGGTGTTTCATGAATGAAATCAATACAATGGCAGACAATATGAATCTTTTGGGTTTTTCATAGTCATATGCTTCATCGCATAATTCAGCGCATAGTTTTTACGATATGGTTTGTCTGGCATAGCATTCATGTAGTACGTTGTTTTTGACTTGGGTTAGCCCTTGTGAGTTGGCTTCGTATAATTTGAATAATGCTTAGTTTTATCTAATAATAAACAGGAGTGTCTGTTGAATATATCATCGGCTGATATGTCGAATCTTTTATCATGTAATGTGCAAACATTAGCGGTTGCTAGCAATATGATTCGGCAATTACCTACAGGAAAATATAATCACGTGGAGCGCCCTTATTTTGAGTCTTGCTTAGGTAAGCATATGCGCCATATTCTCGACCATTATTTGTGCTTTATTCGAGACCTTGATAGCGGTGTGATCAATTATGAAAAACGTCAACGCGATACACAAACCGAAACTAATAAAGAATATGCTTTAAGTGTAATCGATAATATCAGCTGTTTTTTTGAAGCAGCCATAAGTGATGGCCTTAGAGATTCTTCTTTATCGGTTTTGTTATGTAACGATGTGAGTTTACCGGAAGGTGAAGCAACACAGTCATCGGTTCGTCGTGAATTACAATTTCTTCATGGACATTCTGTACATCACTATGCATTAATCGCTACTATGCTACGGTTTTACGGTATTGGTACTGATCGAGAACTGGGCGTTGCGCCTTCGACACTGCTATACGAGCAGAAAATACATGAACAGACAGTGTATGAACAAAAAATAGATGGAAAAGCGCTTAAGGTGTCCGCATGATATCGACAGTTAACATGGTAACGTTTGAGTGATCACGTATCGTCAGCGTCAACGCATATTCTCTAGTTTTAAAAGAGCGTTGCGTTGGGAGTTTTGGCCCATGACCATTTTCTACGCTCCCGTAGTCGTTTATATCGTAGGGTTAGTGATTCGTTACCGAGGGTTAACATTTACCGCAGTAAACCCAGGCTTACCAGGGAGCGGTTTTATTGGTGAAAATAAAAGTGATAGTCTGTTGACGTTACAGCGGCATAGTCCAGAAACCACCGCTAAAACTTATTTGATTGAGTGTTCAGCAAGTCTAGAAGAGAAATGCTTGCAAAGTCAGCAGTTTATGCAACAGCATGCATTAAGTTATCCGGTGGTGCTAAAGCCTGATTTTGGACAACGAGGAATCGATGTCGATATTGTGCATAATCAAACAGCGTTAAGTGCTTACTTAGCGACGGCAACTTTCGATACCGTGTTGCAGGAATATGTTGCGGGCGT
>JBLHVX010000069.1:0-9479 GCA_047628835.1 Granulosicoccus sp. | reverse complement strand
TTTCTTAGATCATTCTGCATTGATAAAGCACTAATACTTATCGCGTCCATTTTTTAACGTTCCTCATATATATCATCGATTGAGTACAAATGTACTAAAACACTGGCAACCAATTCAAACAGATCGGGGCCAATATCTGTATCAATTGGCATTTTATACAACTGGTTCACTAAGTCTTTATTTTTCACTACTAACGGTTTTTGTTTTAGAGAGCGACCTTTTTTTAAAATATCATCTGCAAAAAAACCCGCTCCTTTTAATACAACTTTCGGCAGCCCATGGCCTTTGTCATAACTAAGACCGACCACTTTTTTTAATTCTTTATCGCCATTACTATCATCCACAATCACAACAACCTACTAACACTATCTTTGTTTATATAATGCTCAACTATCGCTTGGGCCGCACCATCATATTCAGAATCATTCAAAGTAGCGTATTCTAATTGATCAAGATCCCAACCTATATGACTTATGTTGGCTTTCAGCATTTCGGTATATTCAGCCATATATGTGCTTATATTCCTATTATTACTCGTCAGGCTTAAATTCATATGCTGCCCATACATAGTCGCCACTACGCTCACAGCACCCAGTTTTTTTAAATCGACCGTGAAGACTATTTTTTTATAAAATAGATCGTCGCTTGGTATCGTTTTAGATGGCCTATTCTGATCAAAAAAAGCCATTCGTATCTCAACTAATTTATCTCCCAACCATATCGGGAAGTGCATCAAACGATGATTTATGGAGCTATCGTCCTGAACATTTAAAATCCACTGAGCTAAATGCCTACCATCACCTAAAAAATCGTTGCCTGCAGCAGAATAAGACTCGGCAGATAACTGCTGCTGAAGCAAGTCTTCACTTTCGCTTAAGAACGCATAATGCTTAATCTGCTCAGCTAGGTTTTTCACTGTATGAGCTTGAGCAAGCTCGGCAGGTAAACCCGCATCAACATCCAATATTGCCACATCGGACATTACGTTAAAAGACGTATCCGACTTATGGGGGTTAAGCATCTTAGCAACAGATGTAATAGTTTCTTTTGTTAAGCTAACACTAGTTTTTTTAACCGCTAACGCTGACGCGATAATCGCATTAGCCGCTTCATTTTTACTCATCAAACCTTTAATCAGATAAATCTCACTCTCGTTCAGAACAATTTTTTTACTCGCAAAATGCTCCTTTAATTCATTAGCGACAACATCTTTGCTGCCACCAAGACCTTTACCAGGATTCAGCAGTGCATGTTCAGTCGCACCTCTTTTATCAACAATCTCCTTGCCTGTCTCAAATCGCTCAACTTCGACTTGCTGACCCAATGACTTAACCTTCCCCTCTATTAGCTGGCCAGGCTGTAACGGGTTCGCACTATCGATTATTTTTTCTCTACCGTTAAACTCTACACTATATCGGCTACCCTCATGGTGACGCATTACTTTTGCTTGTATCACCTGACCTACCGTTAACTTAGACAGGAAGTCATTATCTGCATGAACAAAAAAAGTCTTGGCCGACGACGAAGCCATCGAATATGGCGAGGCCGCAATCTGACCAACATTCATAACTGAATCATTCCATAAGATCTAACATCAACACTCGAGGGAATTTCATTCATTGAGATAATAGATAAATTAGGTAATAGCCTCACAGTAAACTTCTTTAAATGCTGCCTGAGCTCTGGCGCACATAATAGAACAGGCTGATAATTAGAACCGAGCATGTCTTCGGCATATTCTGCCACCTTGGTAATTAATTTTTCTGTCACTGCCGGATCTAAAGCCAAGGATATTTTATCGCCGTCCTTCCTTAATCCAGAAGCCATCATTTGCTCTACACTCGGCTCCAGCACTAACACTCTTAGTGAACCATCAGAACTGATCAGGCGCTGACAGATAATAGCGCCTAATTTTTGTCTGACCATTGATACCAAGTGGTCGGTATCCTTGCCATGCTTACTTTCATCAGCCAACACTTCGATAATAGCCTGCAAATTTCGTATAGATATATTTTCACTTAACAACGCTTGCAACACTTTTTGTAAATCGCCTAAAGAAAGCTGAGCTGGAATTAATTCGTCAACCAACCCACCATGATCTTGCTTTAAATTATCTACAAGTTTTTCCACTTCTGAACGCGTTAACAAATTAGGCGCTTGGCGCTTCACCATTTCTGATAGGTGGGTAATTAAGACATTAACAGAATCAACAACGGTGTAGCCTGCTTGCTTAGCTTTACCTACGCTATCTTTCAATATCCAAGAAGAAGGAAAGCCATATGTCGGATCTTTAGTGTCAATTCCCTCAAGGCCAACCTCGGTTGCATTCCCTGGATTAATAGCCAACTGCCTATCTGTATACAACTCCCCAGCACCCACCTTGGCGCCATAGACCCAAAACTCATAACTGTTGGGAGGTAATTTTTTGTCATCGTTAACTCTTAATTTCGGCATCACAAAACCAACATCCATCGCATATTGCTTGCGAAAACCAGTGACTTTCTCCATGACAACTGATTCATCTCCATTAAACAGAGGGATTAAATTTTGACCTATCTTTAATTCTATAGATTCAACAGATAACATTTTATATATATCGTTATCCGATGCCTCTTTTTCATCATCTGCACTATCTACAACTTCTTTTGCCTGTAGTTTTTTTCTCGTTTTAAGCACGCTATAGAGAACCAAGCCAACAAGAATAAGTAATATAAACACTGGCATTACCGGTATTCCCGGCAGAAATAACGTGGCGAAAAGGCCGAAAAAAATCAATCCTAGTATTTTAGGATAAGCCGTAAGCTGCGTAGCAATCTCTTTACTCAAGAACGAATCGGAAGCCGCGCGGGTTACGATAATACCCGTGCCAGTCGATATAACCAACGCGGGTATCTGGGTAACAATACCATCGCCAACGGTTAACAAGGTAAAAGTTTGTAACGCATCACCCCAGCTCATTCCCAACTGAGCGATGCCGATAGTTAAGCCGCCTATAATATTAATCAGCACTATAATGATGCCGGCTATAGCATCACCTTTTACAAACTTACTCGCGCCATCCATAGCCCCATAAAAATTTGCTTCTTTCTCAATTTGGCTTCGACGGGTCTGCGCCTCCTCTGCAGTAATAAGACCCATATTAAGGTCGGCGTCAATACTCATCTGCTTCCCTGGCATTGCATCAAGAGTGAAACGTGCAGCCACTTCTGCAACACGTTGTGCACCGTTTGTCACTACCACATACTGGACTACAATAAGAACAATAAACACGATAAGACCAATAACATAATTGCCCCCTACAACATAAGAACCTACCGTGGCAATAACATCACCCGCATCTGCATCCGCTAAAATTAAACGTGTCGACGCAATATTCAAAGACAACCTAAACAAGGTTGCTATAAGCAATAAGGAAGGAAATGTTGAAAACTGCAATGGCTTGTCAACATAAAAAGTCATCAACAGGATTAACAGCGCAATACTAAGATTTGCTATAAGCAGAAAATCTAACAGCTGTGAGGGTATTGGCGTAAAAAGTATAAATAATATACCCACGACCAGAAGAACAAGAACCAAATCTGATTGGTCACCCAACTTTTTATATAACGCTTGCATGAATTAAACAACTACCCTTTTATTTCATCGTGCCGGTTAGACGCCAACCAAGCATAAATTCTAGCTACCGGCTGATACCACTCTTCGGCAATCACCGAATTAATACGAACTCGATTAAACATAGATCGAGCTAACTTCTTATTTTCTACAATAGCAATGCGGTTCTTTCTAGCGACTTCTTTCATTTTCTGGGCAAGCTCACCAGAACCCTTTGCTATCACCTGAGGAGAAATCATTGACTGCCTATCAAACTTTAACGCGATGGCCAGATGCGTGGGATTAGTAATTAACACGTCGGCATCTGGGACATTACTCAATGACTTACTCTTTTCTAGCGTTTCTTTTTGGAGCTCTCTTCGCTTTGAGCGCACAAGAGGATCGCCCTCTCTCTTTTTAACCTCATCTTTGATATCTTTGTGGCTCATTTTCATTTGCCCCATAAACTCCCAGCGAGTGTATGCGAAATCAATTATTGCAGCTAACAACACAACCATTAATAGTTTTGCCGCTAAACCTTGGGCCAAAGCTACCAGCTTAAGTGGATACGATTCTGGCGGCACATCAATAAGATTAAGCAGAACCAACAACATACTCGTAATTGCTGCGTATGCGACTACGGCAAACAACACTATCTTGGTTACCGTTTTGAAAAACTCATAGATCATTTTTTTAGAAAAAATCTTTTTAAAACCCTTCACAGGGTCTAGCCGTTTAGGGTCGGGCTTTAAAGGGAAAAAAGAAAAAATAGGCCCAGTTTGCACTAGATTACTGACAATAGATACGAATACAATCACAGCAATTAAAGGCCAATATACAGACAGCAAACCATCTATAATGTACTCAAGTAACAGCAGCATACCAGAAGAGGTTTCGATAGCATGGAAGTCATAGCTCATAAGTTTTGCACTTAATCGCAATTGCCCGCTCACTATATCATCACCTATCAAATATGATAAAAACAACATACCCGCTAAAGCAAAAAACGAGTTAACCTCCATGCTTTTGGATACTTGCCCACGGTTTTTAGCCTCTTTCAATTTAAAAGGCGTCGGCTTCTCTGTTCTTTCTTGACTCTGCTCTTCTGACATAAGCCTAAATGACCTGATCAATAAAAAATAGCTGCTGCCAATGCGCAAAAATGGATATGTATACCTTTTTCATTAGAGGGAGCAAAAACTTTAAACTCAACATTAACACCAACAAACCAACGGCAATTTTTAAAGGCATCATGACAATAAACATATTAACCTGAGGCATCGTCCTTGCCGCTATTCCCATACTGATATCAATCAACAAAATGGTAAACATCACTGGGGCAGCAAGCATCACCCCATACACAAACATTAAGCCAAACTGTTTGACGATAATATTAATATCGATACTGGGCATACTTCCCGGCGGGTACTGAGACAAAGTATAGGCGACCCCCCTGATGAGCACATGATGTCCGTCCACCAAAAAAAACACCATCACCGCAATCATATTTAGCAGCGTACCTATCATCGGTGCCTGAGCATTGGTAGCCGGATCTAGCAAACTGGCTATACCAAAACCCATTTGAAAATCCAGAATGCGGCCGCCGAGGCTAAACGAAGCGAATGCCGCAAACAACCCAAAAGCCATAGCAGCGCCTATCACTAACTCTGACACCGCGTAATACAGCAACTGGGCACTATTAATGGTAGCTTCAGGTAAACGGAGATTTAGCGATGCGACCAATAACGCAGAAAGGCTGATGAGCAAGAACACCTTGATTCGAACAGGCACCCTGGCAATAGAAAACAAAGGGGACAGTAACAGTAAAGCACTACAGCGAGTAAAAACCAGCATAGTGAGTAATATGAAAGGGATATTTACCACAGCATCCATAATTATTTACTAAAACCCATCTATCCATTCAGCCCATTCAGCCCATTAAAAATAATGGGGGATATTCACAATCAACCCGCGAGCAAACTCAATCAACACACCTAGCATCCAGGGGCCGAACGCAACCAAAGCGATAGCAGCCGTCAACATTTTAGGGATGAAAGTCAGTGACATCTCCTGAACCTGAGTGACTACCTGCACCATACTCACTAGCAAGCCGACAAGCATACTCAGGCCCAATACAGGCGCGCACATGATTATCGCGGTCCACAAAAGCTCATTAGAGAGCTCTATGGCAAAATCTGGAGTCATAATCGTGAACCTTTCGCCACATTTAATACTGAGCCATTAAACTTTTTACATTATCGCTGGATAACTTATAGTTTACCGACTGTTTCTCTATGCTGTTATTTTAATCACTTACCTGTCACCTAATCAAGCTTTATATGCCAAGCGTCCGGAATAAATGACACCAACAACAAGACAATTAGAAATAATGTCTACTTGATCACACCATACAAATATATCGCTGCGAAGATATAACATACAGCCAAACTGACATATTCACAAAGAAATGAGGGAGAGCGATATGAGTATATTAGAATCAACTCTACCAAATAAATTTCCCCCGCACATCGAGAGGGAATATAATCTGCATAATGTAGTGCATAATCCACTACTTTTATTTTAAGAATCGACCATACTTCAAGCTAGGAACCACACCTTTGAACCCAATATCTCCGATAAAGCAAATTAGTCAGCTGATCAAAAACAAGATGACTCAAGACGCCATAAACAAGATCAAGCCCGGGCAGATCAAACAACCAGAAACGCAAAACGAAATCTTCCACAGCGGGACCAGCAGTGATCTATCTAAGGCTGAGCTCAAGCGCACTATTATCGAATCACTATTGGCACTTTCTGACGAAGAACGCACTGGAGCCAAAGGGACTGAAGTATTGGTAGAACATATCTTGAGCTGGAACTTTGGCGGCAAGCTAAGCGAGGGGCCCAAAAAGCAGCAAATCATAGATGAAGTCGCCCATACTATTACCAACAACAAGGATATTCAAAGTGGTGCCCTTCGATTAATCTCCGACCTAACCGAGAATAAATGACCCCGTTGCATGATAGTGATAAAATAATCACCGCATACACAAAAAACATAAGAATTAATGTAGACTTAAATAGGTATTAACATGCTCGATTCCGACGAATTATTCCACCTCGGCCTTAAAGAAATGCAAAACGGGTCTTCCGAAAAGGCAATAGAGACGCTAAAGAAGTGTTTGCAGCAAGACCCAAAAAACGCCAAAGCGCTTTATCTTCTTGGCGCCTTGCATGCCGAAATAGGTATGTACGATAGATCAATGGTAGAAATGAAAGAAGCGATAGAGCTAGATAACTCGCTAACAATTGCTCGATTTCAACTAGGCTTACTACACTTCACGTCTAACAACACGGAAGAAGCGAAAGAAATTTGGCAGGGACTTGATGAGCTTGGCGAAAGCGAGCCTCTGTTTTTATTTAAACGAGGACTACTTCTCTCAACTGAGGGCGACATGAAGCTCTGCATAGCTGATTTGGAACAAGGCATTTCGCTCAACACGAACAACGACGCGCTAAATAATGACATGAGGACAATGATTGCTGCCGCCGAGAAAGAACTTAACACACCTGCAGCGACTGACATTGAACCCGCTGCAGACGCTAAAGCTCCAAAACAGCTCAAACCTACCAGCAGCACTTTATCTGCATACTCACAAAACGATAACGATTAATCAATAAACAAGATCGCACTATACCAGGAAGTTATTATGACGACAGAACTACACAAACTACTCGACCATGAAGAAATGATTGCCTTAGTCAATTGGCACATGGAACAAAAACAATTTGATAAAGCTTTACTGATTATAAAACCCTTGCTAGACATAGAAGGCATTACTTCTGGCGTATATGTTCTAGCAGGTCGACTATATGCCCAGCTGGGCTTGTTTTCACAGGCCGAATCCCTTTTCAAGCAGTATTTAGAAGAACATCCTAACGATGATCAAGTAGCCTTTCAACTAGGCATGACTCAATTTGACGCTAATAAAACAGAAGATGCGGCCGCCACATGGAACACGATCCTATCTAGTCAACCTCACAATCCACCGGCGCTTTTTTATAATGCATTAGCTCAACTAAGACTCGACAACCAAGAAAAGGCCATCATAAATCTGCAAACCATTCTTACACAAGTACATACCGATAACTTATATTTCGGTAAATCTAAAGAGCTTATTAGCGAACTAGAACGCAACCCTAGATTTCGTGGTACCGCAAATAAAATAAACGCCACTGAAAACGCATTCCCGAGTAAAGACATTTACTCTATAGAGCATTAAATCGTGACGAACCAGACTTTAAAAAACAGCGAGCTACTACAAGCAAAGGAGCGTTACCTAGGATTTCTCAAACTCGATCCGAACAACATACAACTCATGAATAAGCTGGCTGAGCTGTACGTCTCACTAGGTGACAAACCTGAGGCCGAGAACCTTTATCGACATATGATAGCGATAGAACCGGATACTCCCGAGCACTTGTTCGACTTAAGCACACTCCTTATGTCTCAAGGCAGTTATGACGAGGCTATTGTTCTACTAGAACAACTCATTAATAACGGGGTGAATGCTCAAGGCATCCTCTACAACCTTGCTTATGCAAAAATAGAGACCGGTGCCCCCCAAAAAGCCATAGATCTACTAGAAAACCAAATAGATTTAGAAGAGCTCCCACAAGGCATGCATTTACTCGCCCAGGCCTATCATCATTCGAACAATCTTGATAAAGCGATAGAACTAGGCAAGCAAGCAGTAGCAAAAACACCTCAACACTCCAATACGATTGGCGCACTGTCCCTCAGTTACTTCGATAACAATGAATATGTAGAAGCCGAACAGTGGGCAAAAGAGGCCATTAAACTAGACGAAAATAATCATCAAGCGATGGTTGTTTTAAGCTCTATAGCCATCGAAGAACAACGCTTTGATGACGCGCAAACATATCTCGAAAAAACGGTTACCCGCTATCCCAATAGTGGTCGCGGATGGTTTTCTTTAGGCCTCACACAAATGGCAACGCAGAATATCGACGCTGCCATTGAAAGCATTAAAAAAGGCCTCCAATTAATGCCTACGTTTTTAGGCGGCTACAATGCCTTAGCCTGGGCCTATATTGGTAAAAACCAGCTAGACGATGCGGAAAACACTCTACTCGCAGCAAATAAAATCGACGGAAACCTCGGAGATACCTATGGTGCGCTTGCTGTCGTTTACGCCTTAAAAGAACAACTCGATAACTGCCAAAAAAATATTGTTATCGCCAAGCGCCTCGATAAAAATTCATTTTCCGCCGCATTCGCGCAAGGCTTGCTAGCGTCAGGAAAAGGAAATGAAGATGCATCAGAAAAAATTATGGAGAAGCTTTTCAATTCCACTGTACAGCTTGGACTTGAACAAACATCCATGTCGATTTTAGATATCGCTAAAAAATCGTTATCCCCCCCCAAAAACAAATAACCATTCAAATAGAGTCATATATGCCGGCAGTTTCATTTGAAATGATGAACCATTTCACCCATATGGATAAAGCGCTTAAAAAGCATAATTTAAAAGCAAACATAAGTTTCTCCGACTACCTTTTATCTGTGGAGAGTCCCGAGGCAACGTTTACATTTTATCCCCAACATCAAAATAAAGATGGCTACTACTATCCAGATATATCTCGCGATACGGCTAGGTTTATAGGCTGGCGTCCCTACGCCATGAAATCCTGGAAAAAAGCGGCTGACAAAGTCGCTTTTAAAAAGCTATTGACTCGGCATTCAATTCCTACCCCGAAATTTTATACCAAAAAAGACCCTTCTATAGAAATCAACGATGTCATTATCAAGCTGGAGGAGTCTTCTTTTGGAAAAGGCATAAAGGGGCCATTTAAAACAACGAAAG
>JBLHVX010000068.1:0-9554 GCA_047628835.1 Granulosicoccus sp. | reverse complement strand
TTCCCTGGCTTTCACCCTTTGGGCCCGCTCATGCGGTTCAAATCTGTTCCTACAGATTTTGTCCGGATAAGCAAAAAACGTTTTCCGGAATGACGAAGTTTTTTTATTTTCATGTCTCTTGCTTATCATGAGGTCGTTTGGCTGTCGTAGGTATGGCTTATCGCCAATTCTTATGTAGTTAACGGGACAGTAGTGACTGGGTAGCGGTGCTCATATTTAGCATGCCACTAAAGTTGATGCAGATAGGACTCAAATTTGATTGCCGTTGTTGAGCCGTCCCAAACCCCCTGTAATCCAAATGCCGCTAGCGGGCCAAAAAATAAGAAAGGCCACATTTTGTAACGTGGCCTTTCGGTTTGATGTGGTTGGTGGCTTTCGTCTGCGCTGAGTCTCCTTAATACGTTATATTCCGCACCTTAGCCACCCTCGTCACAACTCAACTGCGGTATTTAGGATCATAGGCATGCAGCCTGGGAGTGTATTTGTAATTATTATGAAAAAATATTCTTCATATGTTTAGGCGCTTGCGTTTGCATAAAATGCTGGAAGGCAATGTCAGCAGGACTAAGTACCTTACTGCTTAAATGTAAAATATACCAATCGTGCATAATGGGCATGGTGTCGATATCTAAAATACTGAGTAGGTTGATGTTTTTTTCCAAATGAATGGTATGGGCAGAAATGATTGCCAGCCCCATGCCTGCCATTACCCCTTGTTTGATAGATTCATTGTTAGTGAGTTCATGTATTTTAGGGGGATGTATATTATGTTCGGTAAAAAACTTATCAAGAAGTAAGCGCGTACCCGAACCGTTTTCTCTAACAAGAAAAGACTCGCCCTTTAAATGTTCAGGGGTAATGATAGCTTGTTTGGCTAAATAGTGAGATTTTGGTGCGATGATGACATAGGGGTGATCGTAAAACCTTTCTGAAGTAACAGAAATTCGCCTAGGTGCTCTTCCCATAATAGCCAAATCAATTTCATGGTTTTCTAGCTTATTACTAATGACTTCTCTGTTGGCGATAGTAAAGTCCAACTCGATTTCTGGATGCCGTTTGTTAAATTCGGCAATGAGTCTGGGAGAGAAATATTGCGACGTAGTTACCATGCCTAATTTTATCTGCCCGTGCCTTGCTCCTTTAACGGCACCCAGTTCTTCACCCGCTTCACGAATAGTTTGTGTTATTTGGCGCACGTAAGGCAATAGTATCTTGCCGGTAGAGGTGAGCTTGAGCTCTCGACCGTTTTTTATAAATAAGTCGATATTCACCATCTCGGTTAGGCGTTTCATCTGCATAGAGACGGCAGGCTGGGTTAGATGGAGAATTTCGGCTGTGCGCGCATAGCTTTCGTGCTCGGCGGCAACCATAAAGATTTGTAATTGCCGTAAGGTGGCATTTCTTAAGGTATCTTTGATGTTAATACGGTGACTCTCGGTCATATCAAGCGCTGCTTGTATCGGTGTTATAGGATGAAATTGGTGACACTCTATACTTAAGTAATCGAAGTGTATACGCAATTGTAAGTAAATTAGATTTATATGATTGTAGTAGACAATAAAATTATTGCTAACGCTTATAAGTCGCTTAGGTTTTAATGTGGTGAATTTGGGGTGATGGTCACGGTGAGGTTGACTGTAAAGGTATGCGCGAGAAATGTACTAAGCGTGGTGTAAGCGACATGACTTTATACGTTGGTGGTAATGTGGTCATCGGCAAAAAAGATTTTGCTGATATAAAATTATTGTTTATCAACAAGGGTTATGACCGCTTTTTCGCGCGAAGTGATGCCATAAAATCATGCTGTAAACAGCGTATGGCATGGCGCTGGGAGGGGGTTCTATCTATGTAAGCATTGCTCTAAATATGGTCGTACTTCTGACTATGCGAAGGAGTTACAAACGTTTAACAAAAATTTTCGAGTTGCGTTGATAGTTATAAATAGTTTGTTTTTCCTGTGGCAATATCTCTAATGTCGATTCGGTAAAACCTTGTTCCAGAAACCAATGCGCGGTTTGTGTGGTGAGCACAAACAGTTGTGTCATTTTTAGCTTTGTGGCTTGCTTCTCAATATGCGACAGTAGTTTAGCTGCTTTGCCTTGGCCTTGGTAATCTGGATGAGTCACCATACAGGCCAATTCGCCCGTATTATCTTGCACAAACGGATACAGAGCAGAGCAAGCGATAATCGTACCGTCAATTTCCATGACCGTGAAGTGACCAATCTCTTGCTCTAATAGTTCACGTGAACGCCTAACCAATATGCCTTCAGCTTCTAGGGGCTCAATTAATTCTAAAATACCGCCTACGTCATCAATGCGGGCGCGTCGAATGGTTTCATAACTGTCGCGATGCACCATGGTGCCAAAACCATCGCGAGTGAATAATTCTTTAATTAAGCCGCCGTCTTCGACGTAGCTAATAATTTGCGCACGGTTCACCCCTTGGTCGCACGCGTGGTAACAGGCCTTTAACGAAAAATGACTGTCGGTGGTTTCTTTCTTCAGTAAAAACTTTTCACACTGCAATAAGGTAAGTTGTTTTTGTGGTTCGCCATTGTCTTTGACGACACCATTTTCTTTGGTGAAGGCGATTAATTTGTCTGCACCCAGTTCAATAGCAATTTGAGTAGCGACTTCGGTATAGGTAAGATTAAATGCTTCACCCGTAACGGAGTAGCCAATAGGGGAAACCAGTGCGATGGCATCATTAAATAGCAGCTCATCTAAGCCGTGTGCATCAACCGAACGTACCTTGCCGGTATACTGTAAATCGACTCCATCTACTACGCCACATGGCATGGCAGTCACAAAGTTGCCACTACGAATACGCAGGTTGGCATTATGCATGGGTGAATTAGGTAGGCCAGTCGATAATGCAGCTTCTATGGCAAAACGCGTTGAGCCAATCGCATCAATTAAATGGAGCAGGCAAGCATCATCAGTTATCCGACTGCCATGATGGATGTTGCTCGCTAGGCCGTGGCTAGCGAGTTTGGCATCGATCTGTTGACGTGCACCATGAACCAATACAATCCGTACACCTAAGTTATTGAGTAAGGCGATATCGTGAACGATATTGGCAAAGTTAGGATGTGTAATCGCCGCACCAGGCAGCATTAGAACAAACGTTTTGCCACGATAGGCTTTTATATAAGGTGACGTTTGTCTAAACGATGAAACGTGATCTGGTGTATTCGTCATGAGATGAAGCCAATTGTAGGTAGATGCAAAAAATGAGTGGAAATTAAAGCACAGAGTTATGGTTAGCGTCTATGCTTGCGCGCTTGCGGAAGGGATAGATTTGATCTTAATAGCATGAAGCTTCGGATGTGGGTTAGCGTTGGTCTTTAGGTGTTATTTCCGCAATAATTTGGTTAGCCCATTCTCCAATAATGGGAATAAACTCAACTTGCGCAAGCAAGGTGATCATCAGCGACACCACCAGCGTTGCGCCCATCACACTGCCCAAGCCAAAGGCTGCACCTCGCAAAAATTGAAACCATAGCATTTTTGGCATGGAATTTTGTAAACGAATAAACTTATGTCGATTAAACGTTTCTAGTTCTTGGCGAATGGTTTTTAAATCATCTTTTCGTTCTTCAGTCATATGTTCATCATCTTGTATGTATATTTATTGTTCTGAGGTGTAATGTAGTACACCAATAATATCAATGGCACTAAGCTTTTCTAGTGACCGGGCCTCAGGTTTTTTATCTTCAATATATTGAGTATATTGATCTGTGTACTTGGCATAATCAGGGTCGAGAGCCTTAGCGCTAAGGAATAGTGGATACGCCTTCGCATATTCATGTAGGTACATATAGCTAATACCTAGTTGGTATAAGCGGTATTTGGTTTCGCCGCGCAGATAAATGGCATGTTGGTAAGCGGTATTCATGTCTTCCCAGCGTTGTAACTTGAACGCACAAAAACCTAAATTATCCCAATTTTTTACTCGCCAAGGGCGTTTTTCGGTGAGGTGTTTGGCATAATTATAACAGTCATCAAAGCGCTTGGTTTTTCTAGCAAGGTAGATGGCTTGTTTATACATTCCTGCTGATACGCTACCGTTGTTAATCGCATGCTGAGCTTGCTGCTGTCCTTCCTCAAACTTTTTGGCACGATACAGCACGCGTAATTTATCTTCGATTATCCAGCTTTCAAAATAACGTTGATTATGGGTGTTAAATTCAGGGTAATACTGAGGAATATCATGATCAATAATAAATTGCATTTCTGTATAGCTCCCCCCCCATCGGGGGGTCGCATTAAAGAGGATATCATTCCAGATAGCCTCTCTTTCCCATATTTGTTGAGGTGCTTTTTTAAAAAAAGGGCTTTGAAAGACCTCTAACCGTGTTGAAGTTTGGTAGGTGTGGGGCGTATTAGCCCGGCTGGGGAAAAAATAAGTAATAATGGCTTGTATTGGTGTAGGCAAAATTGCAAAAGCCATCTGTTCAAAAGAGCGTTTATTCTTATGTGTTTGGTTGTGTTTAGGTGTGTTCGGTAATGATTTTTGTATATTTGCCATAGTAAGGTAGGCGAACAGAATGTGGTTGTCCAAACCCTGAGATTGGGCGAGCAGCTCTTGTGCTTGTCTAAAAGAGGCCCGCATATTGGTAAACTGATCCTTTGAGGTCTCCGTTGACCACTTTCCTCCCCGTTGTTTATACCCTAATCGGGCATAGAACTTTCCTAGGGCAGCTAATGCGTAAGCAGATTGTGTGGTTACTAGCCATTGTTTTAAGTGGCCTTCTAGTGCGCTATTGGCTTGTGTTTCTATGTCTTGTTTGGTCCATAAGGTTTGAAATACAGCGTAGTAATCACGAGTGGATAGCTGGCCAGCTAAATAATCATCGTTGGTTTGTTTTAATCGTGTGTCTAGAGCGGAAAAATTATGAGCATATAGTAAATCTCTCGAATACAATAATGACTGCCTATCCTCCGCATTGCATGGGCTAGCAGCTAGAATTAATATAAAAAATATACGCGTTTTTCTCGAAACAGAATTTTTTCCTAATAGGTTTTGAAACATTAATTTATCCTTTTTCTTGTATCAAATGTAATGGCTATACGCAAAACTGCGTAATTAATCCCTGTAAAACCTTAACCGCCATGGGTATTTGCTTTAGGTCAATATACTCGTCCGGTTGATGAGCTTGATCAATAGACCCAGGCCCCATGATCACCACATCCATCCCCATCTGCTGTAAAAAAGGCGCTTCAGTCGCAAAAGCCACGCTATCGGCATTCATTGCGGTCAAGCGCTCTACGGCTTTCACTAGCTCAGAATCAGCCGTTTGCTCAAAGGCATCAATTCCCTTAAACAGCGACTCTCGCTCAATATCTATATGGTGCTTGTCGGCCATGCTATTCAACATACTATCAATATCGGCACGTAAATCATCTAAGCTCATGCCGGGCAGGGTACGTAGGTCAAATTCTAGCTCACAGTGCCCACAAATACGGTTGGGGTTATCGCCGCCGTGGATACAGCCTAAATTCAGTGTCGGCACATCAATTAAAAACCCTGCATTTTGATAGCGTGTTTGCAGTAGTTGCCGGAATTTTTTGAGTTCGGTGATCACGTCGTGCATCACATCTAAGGCGTTGTTACCCAATGCTGGATTGGATGAGTGCCCAGATTGCCCGCGTATTTTTATCGACTCCATGCCAATGCCCTTGTGCATGCGGATAGGTTGCATACCTGTGGGCTCGCCTACCACGCCGTAGCGCGCTTTGGGAATAGGATGGTTAAGGAGTTCGCGCGCACCAGTCATAGAGGTCTCTTCATCGGCGGTCGCTAAGATGATAATGGGTTCGCGCAAGGTTTTGCCCAAAAACGGTTGCACAGCAGCAAATACCGTAGGAAAAAAACCTTTCATATCGGTTGCGCCTAAACCATAGGCGCGGTCATTCTCAATGTGTAGTGTAAAAGGGTCGTGAGACCAGAGTTTGCCATCATAAGGCACGGTATCGGCGTGACCAGAAAATACTAGGCCGCCTTGGCTGTTTTTGGCATTGGCAGTACCCAAAGTAGCGATAAGATTGGCCTTATCAGGGTTGTTATCCACCACTTGAATATCAATGGCAAACCCCATGTCGCCTAGCCAATTAGCCAGAAGGTCAATGACGCGGCGATTACCCATATCCAGCTTAGGGTTGGTGCAGCTCACAGAGGGCACGGCGACTAATTGCGCGAGCTGTTCGCTAAATTGTTTCTCATCGAATGCCATAGTGCTCACTTACCTTTTTTATTGTTTGTCTGCTTATGACTTGTTAGTCATGGCCGCTTTATTAAGTGGTCGTAAGTGTCTATCTATTAATCGACTAGGTGACTAATGATAGTGATTATAGTAAGTTGGTAGATTACCGTATTTGCAAAATAATAACAGGAACATCCAGTGAACACTGAAAATCTGATGGATTTACGAAGCTGCGTTGATGCTTTAATGACCGACGGTCGCTTAAGTCAGCAAGACGCCAATATTATCACCAGTAAAACCCGTACTCGTGAACAATCGGCCATGCATCCGATTAACTATATAGCGACCTTAAAACTCCCTGATCAAAAAGCCGACGAGTCACCAGCGCAGAGTGCCGTGCTAAATGATCTTGTTCTGTCTGAATGGGTTAGCCACAAAAGTGGATTGCCACTGTTTCACATCGATCCACTCAAAATCAACGTGACTGAAGTGACCGAGGTGATGTCGTTTGCTTTTGCGCAGCGCCACCAAATCGTGTGTGTAGGAACTAATCATAATGAAGTGATTGTCGCTACGGCACAGCCTTTTGTGACCGGTTGGGAAGAGCAATTGGCGCATATTGCCAACAAACCTATTACTAAAGTATTTGCTAGCCCTGCCGAAATTGCTCGTTACACCGTTGAATTTTATGCCTTGGCGCGTTCGGTTTTTGGTGCGACCGGTATTGCCGGTAATCGCAGCGGAGTCACTAATTTTGAGCAGCTATTAGAGTTAGGCGACCTAAAGGACCCAGAAGCGAATGATCAACATGTGGTTAATATTGTTGATTGGTTATTACAGTATGCCTTTGATCAACGCGCCAGCGATATTCACATTGAACCGCGTAGAGAGACTTGCCGATTACGTTTTCGCATTGATGGCGTATTACACCAAGTGTATGAATTACCTGTGACGGTTTCTATCGCTGTGGTCTCACGGCTAAAAATTCTTGGTCGTATGAACGTTGCCGAAAAACGCAAACCTCAAGATGGGCGCATTAAAACTAAGCGCACCGATGGCAGCGAAGTAGAATTGCGTTTATCGACACTGCCCACCGCCTTTGGCGAGAAAATGGTCTTGCGTATTTTTGATCCCGACGTGCTGTTAAAAAACTTTGAAGAGCTAGGTTTGCTCGGCGACGACCAGCAGCGTTGGAATAAAATGACAGCCAAACCCCACGGCATAATTTTAGTGACGGGACCAACAGGTTCAGGCAAAACCACGACCTTATATTCTTCGCTAAAATTACTCGCCACCAGCGAGGTCAATGTGAGCACTATCGAAGACCCTATCGAAATGGTGGAAGAAAGCTTTAACCAGACACAGGTTCACGCCGCTATTGGCCTCGACTTTGCCGCTGGTGTGCGCACATTATTACGTCAAGATCCCGACATTATTATGGTCGGTGAAATTAGAGATAACGAAACGGGGAAAATGGCTGTACAAGCGGCGCTCACCGGCCACCTCGTATTGTCTACCTTACATACCAACGATGCCCCGACCGCTATTAGCCGAATGCTCGATTTGGGCTTGCCGAGTTTCTTAATTCGATCTACCGTATTGGGGGTGATGGCACAGCGATTAGTGCGGACCTTATGTCCGCATTGCAAAATACAAACCGATATAGAGCAAAAAGCATGGGACGATTTAGTTCGCCCGTGGAGAGCCCCTAAACCCAAATACATCTGCCAGCCAGTGGGTTGTTTGGAGTGCCGCAATACTGGATACTTAGGTCGTCAAGGCATCTATGAAGTGATGTTAATGAGCGACACCCTAAGCAAGCTAATCGACGACCGTTGTGATCTTATTGCATTAAGAAAACATGCATTCAAAGAAGGTATGCGTAGCTTGCGTTTGTCAGGCGCACAAAAAATTGCATTAGGGTTAACCACCATAGAAGAAGTATTAAGAGTGGCCCCGCCGGTTGATTTAGAAGAGTGATATCGAATGGTAGTTATTATTTCGCTGAGTTCGGTCTGTTGCGAAATAAAGCGTTGCTTGGTCACGAAGTTTTATAACTTTTAAAGATGCTGGCAATACAAAGTAGGGCGTGCGCCCTCTTTGTCGTCATGCTAAATACCCTTAAGAGAATAAATCGCTTAATGGGCTGCGTACACCATGAGCGCCTTGCTTCAACACGTGGGTATAAATTTCTGTGGTTTTAACATCGCTATGGCCCAGCTGCTGTTGTACGGTACGGATGTCGGCACCACTTTGAAGTAAGTGCGTGGCAAAGGAGTGACGTAAGGTGTGAGATGATACGGGTTTAAGAATTCTCGCTTTTTTTCTCGCTGCGGCAATTGCTTTATTGATACCGCTTTCATCAATGTGATGCCGTTTTATTTTCTTTGATCGAGGGTCGACACTCAATTTATATGAAGGAAATAAATACTGCCAGCCTAATTCTTTATTGGCATTTTTATATTTTCTATCTAATGCGTCAGGCATCCACACACCAGTAAAGTCTTTATTCGTTAAATCCTCCTCTAAATTCAACTTAACCCGTTCAATTTGTCGCTGAATAGCAGGGATTAGTTCTACTGCCAGAGTTGTCAGGCGATGTTTACAGCCTTTGCCGTTCCAAACTCGAATTTGTTTTAGTGATAGGTCCACATCATTAACACGAAGCCGAGCACATTCTAGTCGCCTTAAACCAGAGCCATACAGTAAACCAATAATCAATTTATATTTGGTATCAACATGTTGAAAAAGCATTTTTGTTTCAACAGTCGTCAATACAATAGGCAGTTTGGCTTGACGGCGAGAGCGCTTAAATTCCGCCATATTGCCTAAGGGTTGATTTAAAAATTGATTATACAGAAAGGCTAATGAGTTCAGAGCCACACCTTGGGTACTGGCGGCCACATGACGTTTCACAGCAAGATAAGACAAAAACGCGATAATTTCAGGCTCGCCCATTTCCTTAGGGTGACGTTTATTATGAAAATTAATAAATGCTTTGATCCACGTAATATAGGTCGAAATAGTGCGTTTACTATATCGTCGAGTCAGCATGAAGGTATTAATGGAATCGAGAAAGGCAGAATTATGCATTATAAAATCCTTTTTAGATGAAAGTAGTTGACAGAAATCATTTCTGACAGGCAATATTGTCATGAAATCGTGAATCTTTCCAGCTTTACAATAATCTAAAAATACAAAATAGCTGTTTTTGTTAGAAGATTCATGGACTTAAACCGGATTTCTCGAAAATCTCTATTCGTAATATGAGGAATCCCTTGAATAATGATATTGGGGAAGGTTTCCTCAATATCATACTGTTAGAATACTCATGAAGATATGAAAT
>JBLHVX010000067.1:0-9764 GCA_047628835.1 Granulosicoccus sp. | reverse complement strand
ATCACGTTATTGGTCGAAAACCCTGAGGCCTTAAAACACCTCGCCAAGCTATTCAAGGGAAGTATTTGGGTGGCAGAGTTAATGGCAAAAATGCCGGCCTTACTCGACGAAATGCTCGACATGGTGAACCTATATACATTGCCAGCAAAAACGGAATTGCAAAACGAGTTGAGAATTCGTTTGTTGCGAACCGATGTTGATGATGTGGAGCAAGTGATGGAGGTGCTGCGTTACTTTAAGTTGTCGCATTGCTTACGCGTGGCCGCTAGCGAATTGTCGGGGCGTTTGCCGTTGATGAAGGTCAGTGACTATTTGACGTTGGTTGCTGAGGTGGTGCTGGAGCAGGTGTTCATTTTGGCTTGGCAGCAACTCTCAGCAAAGCATGGTGTTCCTCGGCATGAAATGATGGGCAGCGATTCGCCTGTCCCAGCGGTATGTCCGGCACAGTCGGGTTTTGTTATTGTGGCCTACGGTAAAATGGGTGGTGTTGAGCTGAGCTATGGTTCTGATTTAGATCTCGTATTTATTTATAAAGCGAGTGCGCAAGTGATGACGGATGGTATAAAACCGGTAGATGCGCAAACATTTTATACGCGTATAGGCCAAAAGATCATCCACATATTAAATACGCGAACCTTGTCGGGACCATTATATGATGTGGATATGCGTTTACGTCCATCGGGCAACTCGGGATTGTTAGCGAGCACCATAGAGGCGTTCTCTCGTTATCAGCATGGTGAGGCATGGACGTGGGAGCATCAGGCTCTAGTGCGCGCCCGCCCTATAGTGGGTGATACTGATTTGATGGCTGAGTTTGTGCAATTGCGTCGCAAGGTGCTTGAGCGGCCGCGAGAGACTGCCGACGTACGGACGTCGGTTATTGAAATGCGGCAAAAAATGCGCGAGCACTTGAGTGCTGAAGCTGGAGCTAGGACTGGTGCTGGTTCGAGTGTTGCCCAAGCTGCAAGGTATAAGGCTGGTCGTCAGGGCGCAGATGTCGATGGCCATAATGCGGAAAAAAGTACACTTTTTCATCTCAAACAAGATGCCGGAGGTATCGTCGATATTGAATTTATGGTTCAATATGCGGTTCTGGTGTGGGCATGTAAATACCCTGCACTGGCGGAATACACTGATAATATCCGCATCCTCGAATGTCTGCAAACGGTGGCAGCTGGCGAAGGAGTTGATTTGTCGGAGCTGGCATTTGATCAGGCAAATAAGTTGATTGAAATTTATCAGTCCTACCGAGCGGTTGTACATCGTCTAGGACTACAAGAGCAGTCATCAGTCATTAACGAGACGCAGTTACGTAATGAATTTGTGGAATATAAGCTCCAAGAATGTCAGCGCTATGTGCAGCAGCGTTGGCAGGAATGGATGCTAGTTGCCGAATAACGTTAATGACATGTAGGGCAGCGGTAGCAGGAATAGTAGTAGCAGTCATAACAATCGACTGTAGCGATTAATAATAACCCCTTATTTTGGCTTATACGAAGGAGAGTTTCTATGTCATTTGCGGACCGCGATGGCGTTATTTGGTTAGATGGTGAAATGGTTGATTGGCGCGAGGCCAAAATACACGTGTTAACGCATACACTTCATTACGGTATGGGTGTGTTTGAAGGCGTCCGTGCGTACGAGACGGCTAAAGGCCCCGCTATTTTCCGTTTACAAGATCATACTGATCGATTGTTTAATTCGGCCAAAATTTTAGATATGGACATGCCGTTCTCTAAAGAAGAGTTGAACGAGGCACAGTTACAGTCCGTCAAACAGAATAACTTAAGTAGCGCTTATTTACGCCCAATGTGTTTTTACGGTTCAGAAGGTATGGGTTTGCGTGCAGACAACCTTAAAACCCATGTTATGGTTGCTGCATGGTCTTGGGGTGCGTATTTAGGTGATGATGGGATTAACAAGGGCATCCGCATTAAAACCTCATCATTTGCTCGCCACCATGTGAACGTGACCATGTGTAAGGCTAAAGCAAATGGTAACTACATGAATTCGATGATGGCCCTACAAGAAGCACTGCGCGATGGCTATGACGAAGCAATGTTGTTAGATGTAGATGGTTTTGTTGCTGAAGGCAGCGGCGAAAATATTTTCTTAGTCCGTAAAGGTAAAATATACACGCCTGATTTAACCTCCGCATTAGATGGTATTACGCGCAATACCATTTTCGTATTGGCGGAAGAGTGCGGCTACGAAATCATTGAAAAACGGATTACTCGCGATGAAGTATATATCGCCGACGAAGTGTTCTTTACCGGCAGTGCCGCGGAAGTTACGCCAATTCGTGAAGTCGATAATCGCACTATTGGTAATGGTGGCCGCGGCCCTATCACTGAAGAACTACAAACAATGTATTTTGATGTGGTGCATGGACGCAACGCCAAGTATGATGATTGGTTATCATATTGTTAGTGCTTTGTTGTGCAGGGAGTGTGTCTCTGGCACGCTCATTTCCAGCGTTTAAATGGGTATTTAGGCCCTCAGAGGCTGTGGTTTCTGAGAAGTTTTGGGTGTGATAATGGCAACCTGCTGCACAGTTACCTGCCTTCCGTAATTTTTAGGTGTGAGTGAAAGCCTGCTAAATAATAGATGGTAATCTAATAATATTATCCTTCAATCTTGTGCAAACTTTCTAATGATGAAGCCTGCAGTCATTTTTTATGTTTTATTATTTATTTTGTTTAGAGTGTTTTATGTCTAAGAGGGTTTTATCACATTATCGGTTTCCAAATTTTTTTGCTTTTATCAATAGAACGTGCAGACCTAGAAGAAAACAAATAAAAAAACTATCCAACTTTACAAGAATGAAGGTTTAGTGTCTGATGGCTGCTCTCTTTGTGGAAAAGAAAACTTTACCTTACTATCACAGGGTGATCGTTACGGTTTTACGCTAAATAAACAGATATGTAATCACTGTGGGCTAGTGCAAACATATCCTCGATTATCACCTGAATTCCATAAGTTATTCTATACTCATTATTACAGACCCTTATGCTTAAAAAGTCCTACCGTAAATTATCAATCAGTTTTAGGTGAGCAGGTAGAGAAAGGGATGCTATATTTAGAGCTGTTTAAAAAGGCAGGTTAGAAAAAAATTGAAAAACATTTCAGTCCTTGAAATTGGGTGTAGTTCTGGGGGAACCATCAGTACACTCAAACCTTTTGTAAAGTCAGTGCATGGCTGCGATCTTGATGTTCATGCAATCACCTTTGCAAAGGAAAGGCTTGATGTGGATGTTGAGGTTAATATGCAACCATCAATTTTACCTGAAGGAAGAAAGTTATTTATAATGTCTGATGTATTAGAACATGCGTATAATCCCTTAGAAACAATTAAAAAAATAAGAGCACTGATGAGCGATGGGGGTTATTTTTTTGTAGCAGTGCCTGGTTTGAATGAAGTTGCAGAAGGGGATTGTAAAAATGATTTAAGGCGCTATTTCCATATGGCTCATGCGACAGATTTTACCGCGTATACACTGAAAGCTATGTCACAAGAAGCTAGTTTCGATGATGTATTTATAAATGAAGATGTGCACGCTTTATTTGTAGCGGCTAAAAAAACAGTGTGGAAACGTAATGAAAATGATTCCATAGATAATATTCGTCGAATAGAAAAGACGTACAGTGGTGTTTTTCCACACCTCTGAAAAATCACTGGTAAGGAATAAATCAACAATATCATGGCTTCAGAAAAGTTTCTGATTTCGAGATTGTGAATTAGTAAGAGCTTATAGCTTCCGTATGGGGTTGCTTTGATGACATGTGGACATGTTCTATCGTGTTAGCCGCTCCATTTTCCACCGTTTTTTATACCTACCCTCATTGGTAACTAATTTTATGAATTCAGCGCTGCTTAAATCCCCTCGATCTTATTTAACATTAGACAATATCGTCAATCTGTTGATCTTCCTTTTTCCAGTATTTATTAATGTGGTAAAAGGAACAGGAGATTTAATTCTTTTGTTGCTTGCCTTTGTTGGCTTGTATCACCTGTGTAAAAACTTCAAAGAAGCGGTTAGCATTAAAAGTCTACGTTTCTTTAGTGTAATTACTGTTGGGTATTTTATCAGTTTGCTCTTGTCAGTATTGTTTTCCGGTGAGGCGGAAGAGCTATTTCGCTTTTTGGCTCGAGACTTACACTTTTTATTTGCGCCGCTGGTCTTTATCGCTGTGTCTAAAGCTAGGATTAATTGGCCTGCTCTACTGCTGGGGATAAAAGTCGGATTGGTTCTTGGGGGCTTAATTGTTTTTGTTCAAGCGTGGGGCGGAGAAGTTAGACCATCGGGGGTTATGAATGCCGGTGTATTTGCTAATTTAGCTGTGTTGAGCGTTGTCTTTTTAGCCGTATATATGTTCTTGTCTGAAAAAAAAATCACGCTGTTTTCTCTTGTTGCGCTATCATTTGGCTTAGCAGCTGTTTTCCTGCCTAGTACAAGGGGGGCTATGCTTTCTGGGGTTTTATTGGTTGTTATTTTATTGTTTTTGGGCGTGAGGTTTTTTTCCATTAGAAAGAGAGTGATCAGTGCTTCCTTGCTGCTAATTATTATAGGCGTTGGCGGAGCCTCTATTATGGATGGTTATGCAGCCGGCAGAATATCCGCTGCATATAATAATTTTTCATTGTGGGTGTCAGGGACTAATGGCAATACATCGACTGGTTTGCGCTTGGAGATGTATGCATCGTCATTAAAGGCGCTAGATGCCATGCCTTTTTTTGGTTACGGTTATAGAAATGCTAACCCTGTTGTTGCCGAATATGCTGCTGAAGGGTTGCAGCGCCAGATTGCAGCCTTTAATCATCTGCATAACGCCTATATTACTAATCTCTTGTTTAATGGTTACTTAGGACTCATTTCTTTGTTGGCCTTATTATTCTGCCCGCTTATTTACTTTTGGAAACAATTAAGTAAGCAGAAAGAATGTATGTGGAGTGCCAGTGGCTTTTTACTTTGTATCGGTTACGCAAGCTTCGGGGTGGTAAATATACTATTTGGTGATGTGTTTATGAACGCATTTTATGTGTTTTTTCTCTCTATGACTTTATCTGGGTGTGTTAATTCGCAGTCTGTATCAAATAGTGCCCATAGAGATTAAGTTAGCCTGTACTTAACGTCTCTATATAAAATCTTCTCGATTGATAGTAATATTTCGCTTTTCGTATAACAAAGAAAAGTAAGCAGCCTGAATGCCTAGCCATAGTTGTGCTGTTGCGCGCTTGAAGTAAAAGATAGGTTCTCTGGGGGGTTTTTTTTGTGCCCCTACAGAAGAAACGGACGCATTGTGCTGTTGTGTGTTCCTTTCAATTCCATAGGCGCCGCAGCAATCAAGTTGTACTGCAGCAGCAGGCTCAAGCTGATATTTTTTTAAATCTGGACAAGAAAAAATGTGAGCATCAGCAAGTGAGATGCCTGATTTATCTGCGTGCTCTAAAATCTTCTGTGCGCCATTAGGCCATAAAATATAAGCTGCTGCCCCAGTGCGATCTTGCACCAGTTGAACCAAAGCGTTTTTGTCATCAATTGCTTCTTTGTGCTTTTGTACCCATTTTTTTCTATTTCTATTTTCTAAGACAATTAACTCCATGTTCGGCAATGAGGCCTGTTCTATTTTTTTTAAAATAAATGGGGTTTCCTTAGAAAGTAAAACGTCATCCTCCAAAATTAGGGCAGGTGTTTTTTTTTGCTTAATCATCTCCCATACTTTCCGGTGCGAGTAATAGCATGCAACCTCGGTAACACGCATGGGGCGTTGCCAGTCGTAGTAGTGTTTTTGGTACAGGTCATCTGAAATGTCATCAGTGGTAACGGCTTCTATTAAGGTGTAATCTAAGTCTAGCTGTTTAAGCTGATTCTCTTGAAATTCTCTGCGCTCGGTAGCAGTGCGAACGTTAATTAAATAAATATCTATCATTATGACCACCACCCTGTTCGGTCTCGGTGATGTCGTTCTTTTAATCGTTTATAAACAGTATCGTGTTCATTCACTCGGTTAAATAATTCCAAAAATATGTCTCCGGCTATATCGTGCTTCGCTATTTTATCGATGCGCCAACGCATATTGCGTAGCGTGTCGTCAGTACCAACAGCTAATGCTGTAGTGCCGTCAAATAATGCGTGCCTTTTCTCCGATAAGTGCCTGATTCGTTCTGGGTCATCACTGGTATTATCGCAGCGGCTAATAAAACGCTCAGTTTCTTGTGCTTTTATAGTGTTGATTAAACAAGCGCAAGTGAGTGCCAGTGCTTGGGTGCGTTTGTCTGTTGAATGGTCAGCAAATGTATCTGCAGCGGCGACCAGCCATCGTGTATTCAGTGATTGCAGCAGGTGCGTTTTTTCTTGATGCCACATGCTTTCGAATGTCAAAAAGTTGTCTTTTAATTGATATTCTCTACGCATAAAGACAATAATTTTTGCGTGAGTAAAACAAAGCTGACTTGAGCCAATAAATTCTCTCTCTAATGCAGTGAAATGCTCTTCTAGGCTATGAGCACTGCCGTGGGTATAAGTAAGGTTATCGCCGCTAACGATGGTATTTTTCTGTTGAGTGAAATCCTTGTTGATAGACGACGCAAGTTTACCTGCATTAAACCGCCGTTTGTAACGATTAAAGGACAACCATTTTTCTATCTTCGTTTTTTTTCTGCGCGTCATGACGCTCTAGCCCCAATGAGGTTATTCACGCCAGTAATCCTTTATCCAGGGGGTGGGTTGAATATGACGATACCATTTGCCGCTGATACCTTTGATGGCTTCTGGCGGGTTAGGTAACCCATGAAAAATAATAATTTTTGCATCTTGAGGAATAAGCGGTGCGCTGAACCAAGACCGAAGCCAGCTGGGAGCACACTTATATTTGAAGCTGGGAACCCACTCATCTGTCCAGAATTCAAGCAAGCCTTTTTTATGAATTTCTCTAGATAAATAGGCTTGCTCATGCCGGACTTCATTGCGAATCTGCGCAACGTTTTTTTCAAAGTTTTCAAGAATGTCGTTATGCTCACCAATAACAAAGCGAAATACGGATGAATTGCCTTCTAGCTTTTTAGGTCGTTTTTTATCGTGCGCAATCAGGAATTGGCCAGGCTGGGTAAAAAAGACATCGATGTTATCAACAATAATCACATCTAGATCTAAGAATAATGCCTCGCCACTTAAGCCGCCAAACCCCTTTGCGAGCACGCCTAGCTTTTTCCACCCGCGTTCAGGAATACCTTCGGGAAGGTTCAGTACAGGCAGAGGTTGAACTTCTACTTCTTGGCGAATGCCCTCGGCGACCTCTGTAAAACAAACAATTCGAAAGGGGAGGGTGATATTGCGCTCGACCATGGCGTAGAGTCGATTCACGTAGTCGGCGGGAAATTTGTTTCCCCACTTCATGCAAATGATATTGACTGTAGTAGTGTTGGTGATAGAGTTTGTCATTGAGGAATTACAGGTTATAAATAAAAAATTATACTATAAAAACCGCATTCACGCGGTATTATTGACGCTCAGCCAGCCAGCTTCCGCTGATAAAATTTACTCAATTAATGCCGGTTTTGCAACAAATGGAAGCTCGCAGGGCTCGCAAGCCCGTACCTCTAGTCTTCACTACCAAAAAAAATCGCACTTGGCTTAGGTTTTTACTCCAGAAAAATCACCTTGAAGCCGTGCATGAGGTGATCCGCCAGCGTAATCGTAGAGGTCTTTTTATTGTTGGGAATTGCTTATACTCAGCTGAGAAGTGAGCGCCGAGACCAAATCATCCGCTACGGACTGCCATGTCCTCAATCGTGGTTTGGCTGCCTTGATGCGTGTTTTAAGATCAGCCAAATAATCGGGATCATCATTGAGTGACCGGATATGCTTTGACAGCTCCTCAGGTGAATCCGGATCAAAATACAAACCAAGATCGCCACACACCTCTTTAAGCACGGGTGCAGTCGAGCAGATTGCAGGGGTGCCGCACCACAATGCCTCACCGGCTGGCAATCCCCACCCCTCCATTCGTGAAGGCATCAATACTGCGAGAGCATGTGTGTATAATGCTACCAGATCATCTTGTTCAGGGCTGGGTATCAGTTCAATGTTATCGCGCACGCTAGCCATGGCATCGCTTTCGAGATGGCGCGCCATTTTCTTCCTAATGGCGCCACAAATGACTAACCGCGGAGCCTTATAACCTTGCTCGGCCATATGCTTCATAGCATCAAACACCACCTCGAGGTTTTTGCGTCCCAGAGTAATACCTACAGTCATTACATACGGAGAGACTGGAATAGTGATCGTCGCACGTTCCACATCACCTGGTGCCTCATGAACCAGCGGAATAGCTGCAATTGCTTTGGGTGAAGGCAGGAGTCCTTGCTCAGAGAAGACCAAAGTATCCGTCTTGGTAAACTCAGAATTGGTCAATATCAACTCACAACTATTGAGCAGCTCCACATTATCTCGCAGAAACGTGCTCGCAAAATGTGCGGTCCTGTGCCTGAACTGCTTATGCAGGGGAATCATATCGTGCAAGAGTGGGTATAGTTCAAAGGTATTTTCTTTCGCTCGGCACACGTGTAGCGCATCGACGAGAAATTTCGGTCTAGCCGCTGACACTATCACCTTATCAGAAAGGTCCAAGGTAGTTACCTTGCCTCCAGATGCCTCCCATTGACGTAAATTTTCACGCTCCATCCAGGGCTTAGTGAGTCGGAGAAACTGCCTTAAGACCCAAGAATACTGAGTAATATTAGCTACCACTCGGTACTCCGATATGCCTTTAGGAACATTCAGCTTCACCTCGCCATTTGACTCTATGGTCGGAAATACTTCAATAAACCCACCGTGAGCATAAGAGAAAAAAGCATACTGAAACGCGGCATTTTTACGAATAAACGCTCTTGCGGTTTCTTCAACCACACGCAGGATGCCGTACATTTTAAATTTGCCAGTAGAGGCGCGAAAAACTTCCGTTAGATCAAAAACGTACTGTTTCATAAGTGAAAGTCTACACCAAAAATGTCGTAGAGTTAGTCCGAGAGCAATAACACCGATGGACCGATAGATGGGGAAATATGCACCCTATAATTATAACAAGCAATGGTGGAGTATTTTGACTGTCAAGTCAATGTCACTTACTCCCTAATCCCCAGATAGAAAAACTAAAAGCGAAGGAAGCCTTGACTGTATAATGGTTTGCGACAAAACAGTCCATCACCCAATAGGTGCAACAACTCAAGGCTGACAATTTTTTTACCTTACAAACTCGACACCACGAAAGACTTATTAATCTCCCGCGCTGGATTATTAGTTATTGCAGATTTAATGGAAACGTTGAGGCTTGATGACCGTATTGATCAACACGTCGCCCAACCTAACAAACCGAGGTTTTCATCCATCTGATTTTATTAAAGCACGGGTGCTAATGCAGCATGAAGGCAGTTATCATTTAGACGACATGCGCCATCTCCACGATGATGAAGCGCTGCGTACAGTGCTGACTCTGGACAACATCCCCAAGGCCACCACACGGGGAATTGGCTGAGAAGAATAAACGCTGAGCCAGACATCACAGACGCTTGGGTCAAGGTGAACAGAGCCGTTTTACAATCCGCGCTACATCGCTGTAAAAAGATTACCCTAGATATTGAGGCGACAAAAATCATTGCTGATAAAGCGGATGCGCAATGGACCTACCATAAAAACAAAGGGTTTATGCCTATGGTGGGGCATATTGCCGAAGTGGGACAAGTGGTGGCAGTGAAGGTGGCAGTG
>JBLHVX010000066.1:0-9897 GCA_047628835.1 Granulosicoccus sp. | reverse complement strand
GAACATAAAAACAGAACATAAAAGAACACAACAAGAAGAGAATATACTATGGATTATGGTTGGCGTCCGTATGTGCCGGTGGCAAAACGTCGAGAGCAAACGGCAAAAAAAATGAATAAACTCCGTAAGAAAGGAATGACGATAGAACCGATTAGCATTGAGGGTCGAAAAATTACACGCACTTTCTGGGGTAACGCTTGGTGTCAACATATCGAATCTTTCAGCGATTACGAGAATCGATTACCCCGAGGTCGTACCTATGCTCGCAATGGTTCGGTTTGTCATTTATCGGTTCAAAAAGGCAAGATAGAGGGCATCGTTAGTGGCTCCGAGCTTTATAATATCCGCGGTGAGATTAAACCACTGTCAAAAAATAGTTGGAAACAGATAAAAACACGCTGCTCAGGTCACATTGGCTCGGTGCTGGAGCTTCTTCAAGGAAAATTATCTGACAACATTATGAGTGTAGTAACGGACTCCCAGCACGGCTTGTTCCCCAGTCCAAAAGAAATACAACTCAGCTGCGACTGTCCTGACTGGGCTGATCTCTGTAAACATTTGGCCGCTGTGCTTTATGGTATTGGGGCTCGTTTGGATGAATCACCTGAATTGCTGTTTGCCCTAAGAGGTGTTGATCATAATGAATTAATTAGCACCGATATTCAAATGCCACCCGCAGGTAAACGACGACGCATTAGCGGCGATATCGCCGATGTATTTGGTGTTGAGCTAAGTCAGAATAACGAAGCAAGTGAAATTGCCGCGGTAACGAAATCTCCTCGCGCAAAATCTCCTCGCTCAACATCAGTAAAAAAATCGACTACTACTAAAGAACCCGCGACGTTAACAGACAAGAAAATTGATCCATTTAAGGCCACTGGCCCAGCCGTACGCCGATTAAGAAAGCAGCTAGACATGAACAAGACCCAATTTGCCACACTTATTGGTGTCAGCTTAACCACAATAACCAACTGGGAAGGTAAACGCGGAAAGCTATCGTTAAAAGAGACTTCATTGAGTGCGTTATTCAGGCTTTCTAAGCTTTCATCTGAGGCAGCTTGGAAGCGATTGAAAAAAGGGATCAGGTGTTAACTTAATTTCGAGCGCAGGCATTCTTCTGGCGCTCTTCTGGCACTCTTCTGGCACTCTCCTGTAAGGCTTGGTCAAATTTAGTAATGTTTGCTTATGCCCCCTGTGTGTGGTTTAAATTATAATGGCTATATGTAATGGCTATCCCTTTAGCTCCACCCCTTTAATATAGCCATTAGAAATCTACATTATTGAGTTTCACATATCGAGTTAATGGCGTATTAAGCTCCGCCTTAGCAGCGACATTTTGATATCATACCGACAACGTTCTACAATCCCTTACACCGCAAACGATATTGTTAGAAGAGAGTGCCATGCCTTCCGCTTCACGCCCCGCCAATACTATTACCATCGCCACCCGTAAAAGCCCGCTAGCGCTCTGGCAGGCAGAATATGTCAAAGCTCGTTTAGAGCAGTTACACGCCAATCTCACCGTGATATTACTGCCGATGACGAGTCGTGGAGATCACATTTTAGATGTGCCTCTAGCAAAAGTGGGCGGTAAAGGCCTATTTGTGAAAGAGCTAGAGCATGCATTACTAGAGAACGAAGCTGATATAGCCGTGCATTCAATGAAAGATGTACCGATGGAATTTCCGGAAGGCCTAGGCTTGTCGGTGATTTGTGAACGCGAAGACCCCCGTGATGCGTTTGTCTCAAATAAATATAGCCGCTTTGCCGACTTGCCCCCAGGAGCAGTCGTGGGGACTTCTAGCTTACGTCGCCAATGTCAATTACTTGAGCAGCGCCCCGACTTACAGATTCGTTTTTTACGCGGCAATGTCAACACACGCTTACGCAAGCTGGATGAAGGCGAGTATGAAGCCATCATTTTAGCTGCCGCAGGTTTGATGCGATTAAAAATGCACGATCGCATTGCGGAGTATTTATCGCCAGAAATTTGCTTGCCTGCTGGCGGGCAGGGTGCGGTAGGCATTGAATGTCGTGACGACGATGAGCAAGTAAAAACATGGTTAGCGCCGTTAAACGATACGATAACCCACGAATGTGTTGCTGCTGAGCGTGCGATGAATCGACGTCTTGAGGGCGGTTGCCAAGTCCCTATTGCAAGTTATGCCATCCATTCTGATGATAGAAAACAGTTATGGCTACGAGGTTTGGTGGGCAGCCCCGATGGTAAAACCATGTTGGTGAATGAGGTGACCGGTTCAGCCAAACAGGCTGAGGTATTAGGTGTGGAGTTGGCCGAGCGTTTGTTAGCGATGGGGGCAGGTGATATTTTACAAGCGGTTTACCGAGAGGCCAGTGAGTGATGTATGATTTATCGGCGTATCATTTTTTAGTGGTGCGGCCAGCAAGGCAAGCACAGCAGTGGTCGCAGCAATTGCTGGCATTGGGTGCACATGTCACTTTACAACCCATGATGTCGATTATTCCATTAGAGGATGAGATATCAGAGCGTGCGATTATTAACTGTGTTCTGGGCTTTGCAGAATATCAAAAAGCTATTTTTATTAGTCAAAATGCAGTGGCTTACGGTCTAGACTGGCTTGATCGATACTGGCCACAATTACCTATCGACATGGAATATTTTGCCATTGGTAAAGCAACCGCAGCGTTATTGGCAGAGGGCACGCAAGCGGGTATATTGCAGTATTCGCCAGAGCAAGCGATGAATAGTGAGGACCTGTTAGCGCACCCGCGCTTACAGTCAATAGCAGGTGAAAAAATCATCATTTTTCGGGGTAAGGATGGGCGAGTACATTTGTCTGAGCAACTTAGTGCACGCGGTGCATCGGTCGATTATTGTGAAGTGTACCAGCGACAAACACCTCAGCAAGTAGCGCCATTAGAGGATACGTTTCGCCACACAACACGCCAACCTGTATTGGTCGTACATAGTGCCGAAACCTTAACCAATGTGTGCGAATATATCGACCCTGTTAGTATACAATGGCTGCAAACACAGCACATTCTCGTCCCTGGGCAGCGAGTGGCAAAGATTGCCAGTGACGCAGGCTTTCTGCATATAATAGAGGCCGAAAATGCCACCCACGAGAGCATGGTAACGGCGTTGATAAATACCGAGAAACAGGCTACAACTTAATACCTACTTAATATACGAATATAAAAGGCAATAAGAGAAATCACTATGACAGATAAAAAGCCTGCCTCTACTAATGCCAATGATATCAATAAAACTAATACCCAAAAAAGCGAGGTAGCGGAGCAAGAGCCCGTTAAAAAAATCGTAGAAAAGTCAAACGTAGATAAAAAAACAGCCGCTGCTAATACGGAAAACAAAAAAGAAAAGACACAAAAACCGCCACGAAAAATGGATAATCGCTCCATTGGTAGCCGCTCTAAAAGTAAAGTTATTCTGTGGCTGGCGATAGTGGCTATTGTTTTTGTTGTCATATCGTATGGCGTATGGCAATTTTGGTTGATTCAAAATATACGTATCCAACAGTCTTCTGAGGTATCCCAGCAACAATACGATGGTTTGTTGACAACAGTTAATGAAAAAAATGCACAGTTGCAGCAGCAATTATCAGATCAGCAAGACCAGTTTTCATTGCTCGTACAGCAGTCTTCAAAAGAGCAGCAGCTACAGCAACAACGTTTAGATGCACAGCTGGCAAAAATTAATACACTCACGGGCGTCAGCCGAGATGGTTGGAAGCTAGAAGAAGCGCGTCATTTGTTACGCTTAGCGAATCAACGTCAACTCACAGGGAGTAATGTCTCGGGTATTGTGGGTTTACTCGAGGCGGCAGACTCTGTTTTACGTGAGATCGATATTCCCGAATTGTTCATCATTCGAGAAAAAATTCAAAATGATTTGTTAGCATTAAAAATAGCACCCGCAGTTGACCGTGAAGGAATATATTTACAATTAAATGCATTAATAAACCAAGCCAAAAATTTGCCCGCCGCGCCGCGAGCATTACCATTAGAAGAAAAGTCTGACAATAATGTAGCTGTTAACGCATTAAGCGATACATATAATGATGCCGAACAAGCTAACCTTAATTTGTGGGAGGCAATTGTTCAACGAGCGCATTACACCTTCGGATCGCTCGATCGTTACGTACGTATTACCCATCATGATCGTCCTATAGAACCTGTACTGTCTATGGCGCAGCAAGCCATCACTCAAGAAAACCTCCGCTTATTGCTAGCGCAAGCACAAGTGGCACTGTTAAGAGAAGAAAGCGTTATTTACCAGCAAAGTATTACTAGGGCTATCGAGCTTCTTGACCAATATTACGCACACTACCCTGAAAAATCGTTAATGGTTGTCATGCTACAAAAATTGCAAGAGCAAAAAATTGAAACACAATTGCCCAACGTTGCGTCATCATTAACGTTGTTAAGCCAATATATTGATACGCAACCGTCTAATGTGGTGCCCATAAAAAACACAACTCCAGTGCCTGATAGTAAAGCCCCCGAAGTGATAACTAGTGATAATGTTAAGGAGGCAGCGAAATGAAACGCTTCTTTATTTTCTGTTGTTTTTTATTAGTTTGTGTGGGTTTTTTGGTCTATCAAATACAGCAAGATAATAGTTATTTTTTAATTGCTTTGGGTCATACCAGTATAGAGGTGAATTTATGGTTTGCTCTTGGGGTACTTGTTGTTAGCATTTTTCTCATTTGGTTATGTGTAGCGATTGTTAATGGCAGCATTAAGCGTATTTATCTAACACATCAACAATTTGTGGGTCGTAGCGAAAAAAAATATCAAGGTAAAGCGACACAAGGCCTAATTGCATTTATCGAGGGCGATTGGCCGCTGGCCTATAGAAAGTTAGTGCGTTCAGCAAAGTACTTGCCTATGCCCATCATTAATTATTTAGCGGCTTCCCGTTGTGCTCATGAAATGGGTGAAGAACAAGAAGCTATGCAATTATTGCATCAGGCAGAAAAGTGTCCAGGCAGCAATGCCTTAGCTATTGCATTAATTCAAGCTCGAATGCAGGTAGCGGGAAAACAGTTCGAGCAAGCATTGGCGATTTTGTTGCGAATAGAAAAAAACAATCCCAAACACAAAGGAGTCTTAACGTTATTGAAAACGGTCTATGTCGCATTAAAAGATTGGTCAGCGTTAAAAAGATTATTGCCTAGACTGCATGAAGAAAATATCGGCACCTTAGAAGATCGTTATTATTTAGAGCAGACGCTATGTCAGGAAACGGTCAAAGATAATGTCGCTAAGAACGCAGCGTTATCTAACGAACAACGTGAGCAGTTGCTGGAAGGGTGTGTCAATAATTTGCCCACTCATTTTAGAAAAGATAGCGCTATTCTTACTTTGTTTATCGATACGTTAATAGAATTAAAGGCTTTCGATAATGTAGGGAAAGTGCTCGCAAAAAATATTAATCGAGAGTGGAACGAATCGTGGGTACGGCAATATGGACTATTACCTTACAGCAATAGCGAAGCCGCATTAATGCAAGCAGAAAGCTGGTTAAAACAAAAAGAAGATAGCGCTGTTTTGCAGCTCACGCTAGGACGCTTGTGTTTGCAGAATAAGCAGTGGGGAAGAGCGAAAGATTTTTTCGTGTCTGGTATAGGCATTAAGCCAATGGTAGAAGCATATGCAGAGTTAGCTCGATTGCAAAATCATTTAAGTGAAGAAGACGAAAGTCAACAATCTTATAAAGAAGGATTAGTTATTGCTGCGGGTTCGTTATTATGTGTTTCTGCGTTTGACACATAAAATATAAAATATTTTTTCGTTAAAATAGAGGGCAGTGTAAACTGACCTTGTTTACTTCTTATCTAATGTTTCATACCTTTTTCACGAATTGCGACTTTAATTTCATCGCGCCTATGCCATCAATTTTACAATCAATGTCATGGTCGCCATCTACTAATCGAATATTTTTCACTTTGGTGCCAACTTTAACCACCAAAGATGAACCTTTAACTTTCAAGTCCTTAATCACAGTGACAGTATCGCCGGATTCCAATGTTTTACCATTGGAATCCTTAATGACTTTTTCATGACTTTCCTTGTCGCTACTTTTGTCACTTTCCTCGCCCGAGCCATCTTTCGACCACTCGTGTCCGCACTCAGGGCAAACAAGCATAATGCCATCTTCATAAGCATATTCAGAAGCACATTGAGGGCAGTTGGGTAAGTCAGACATTACTCTGTATTCCTTTTAAGCTATTGATAAAGACAAGATTGATTGTTTTCCAAGCATTTTTATGGGCTGCTGGTAGTGGCTACTTTTAATCCAAAACCCATTAATACCACCCCAACGACTTTTTCAATGGCTGTTTTATATTCGTTAAAGCGTTTTAATAAGGCCGGTTGAGTTAAGCATATAACGACAAAACTAAACCATAGTAAATGCGCTAGAGAAATGATTGCGCCGTAGAGTAATTGTAATAATATTGGTGTGTCGGCATTGACCACTTGGGTGAAAATACTCAGAAAAAATATCGTTGTTTTAGGGTTTAATGCATTGGTGATAAAACCAACCTTAAACGCTGAAAAGTTAGACAAGGTGGCTTTTTCTTGTGTGTCGATGACACGGTCTTGTTTTTTCGTTTTGAAGGTCTTCCACCCGATATAAATTAAATAGGCAGCGCCTAAATATTTAATGATTGAAAACAACACGACAGAATTGGAGATGATAACTGCTAAGCCTGCAATGGAATAAGCCACGTGAACCCAAATGGCTAGGCTAATGCCTAGGGCAGAATATAAACCGGCTCTACGATGATGAAAAATACTATTTCTGGTTACCATCACAAAGTCAGCTCCAGGGCTTATAGACATAAAAATAGCGATAACGCACACCGAAATTATTTCCGGTAGGTAGGATATTAATTCAAATTCCATGCATTACTCTTTTAGTTTAAAAAATGGGTTGAACTAACAAACCATAACTACCTGCGACAGCACAAAAAATCCCCGTAAACAAAATAGCATAACGTCTTATATTGTGCCCGTTTTGCTCAGTATACACGCTGGGGAATAAGTGCTTTCCGGTTGCAGGGAGAAAAGAAAAAATACCGTAGATACCGCCCACTAAAATACAGGTAGATAATATAGTGTTTGCATCCATTAGTGGTTGCCCTCGATTCCAAGTTCATCCCAAATGGCATCCACTTTTTCTTTTATTGCGTCGTCCATCACTATAGGTGTTCCCCATTCACGGTCGGTTTCGCCTTGCCATTTGTTGGTGGCATCTAAGCCCATCTTTGACCCTAAGCCCGAGACCGGGGATGCAAAATCGAGATAATCAATAGGGGTATTTTCGATAAGGGTAATATCGCGACTAGGATCAGTACGTGTAGTAATCGCCCAAATCACATCTTCCCAGCTGCGAGCATTAATATCGTCGTCCACCACGATCACAAACTTGGTATACATGAATTGACGTAAATAAGACCATACGCCCATCATTACACGTTTAGCGTGACCCGGGTACTGCTTCTTCATGGTGACAATCGCCATGCGATAAGAGCAGCCTTCGGGAGGTAAATAAAAGTCGGTGATCTCCGGAAATTGCTTTTGTAAAATGGGCACAAACACTTCGTTAAGTGCCACACCTAAAATAGCGGGTTCATCTGGCGGTCGGCCAGTGTAGGTGCTGTGGTAGATGGGTTTTTTACGCTGGGTAATACGCTCTACAGTAAATACCGGGAAGCTATCGACTTCGTTGTAATAACCAGTGTGATCGCCAAATGGACCTTCGTCGGCCATGTCGTCTGGGTAGATAAACCCTTCTAAAATAATCTCAGCAGAGGCCGGGACTTGTAGGTCATTATCAATGCATTTAACGACTTTGGTTTTACCGCCGCGCAATAAACCAGCGAAGGCATATTCGCTAAGGGTATCTGGCACGGGCGTCACCGCACCTAAGATAGTCGCAGGGTCTGCGCCTAAAGCAACTGCTACAGGGTAAGGTTGGCCGGGGTTCTGCTGCTGCCACTCACGAAAGTCTAGTGCACCGCCACGATGGCTTAACCAGCGCATAATCAAACGATTTTCACCGATAACCTGCATGCGGTAAATACCTAAATTTTGGCGCTCTTTGTTAGGCCCCTTGGTAATCACTAATGGCCATGTCACTAATGGCCCAGCATCACCAGGCCAGCAGGTTTGAATGGGGTAGTTAGATAGCTTAACGTCATCGCCGGTGAACTGTTCTTCTTGGCAGGGTGCTTTTTTAACCACTTTAGGCGACATGTTAAGCACTTGCTTAAGCATGGGTAGCTTGCTCCATGCGTCCCTCATACTTTTAGGTGGTTCGGGTTCTTTTAGCATGGCCAGCAATTTGCCAACTTCGCGTAAAGCTTCTACCGAGTCCTCGCCCATGCCCATGGCTACGCGCTTAGGCGTGCCAAATAGATTGGCTAGAACGGGTATGTCGTGCCCTACGGGGTTTTCAAATAACAGTGCAGGGCCTTGCGCACGCAAGGTGCGATCGCAAATCTCAGTCATTTCCAAGTTAGGGTCGACGGGCGTGCTAATGCGTTTAAGCTCGCCTTGTTTTTCAAGTTGGTCAATAAAATCGCGGAGGTCTTTGTATTTCATAGCCAGAGGATATCAGTTTGAAAGAGAGCAAATTATACGTTAAAACTATAATGATGGGATTAATGATTATGGGAAGATCATCATCAGAGCAAAAAAATAACAGCTACGGCTACAGTATCGTATCGTACTGGGTGATTTGGTGAGGCTTGTAGGCAAAGATATAAGCCTATATATTGTGCAGGTCGTACTATTAATCTGGATGTAGGGTTTGGTTTTGGATATTTTTGCCGATATATTTAGCACGTTAAATTTAAAAGGTGCCTTGTACTTCCGTACAGACTTCTCTTCCCCTTGGGGGGTAACGGTACCTGAATATGAGTCGGTAGCGCGGTTTCATATTGTTGTACAAGGGAAATGTTTTGTAACGATAGGTGACGAAATTGTAGAGCTAAATACTGGGGATATGATTATGATCCCTCGGGGACGCAGCCATATTTTAGCCGATAGTAGCGAGACTAAAGCCTATCCCCTAGAAAAAGTACTGGCTGATACGGGTTATGATGGCAGTGGTGTATTAACCATTGGTGAGGGTGATCCAAGAGCATCGACACAAATGGTATGCGGGCATTTATCTTTTCGAGAAATGGCCAATCACCCTATCTTGCAGTCGCTTCCAGATTATTTAAAGCTAAGTAATAGTTGTCGAGCCAAGCACCCTTTACTCGATGATATTCTACGCCTTATTGTACAGCGTATCTTTGCTGATCAACTGGGTTCGGAGGCGTCGATCACACGTCTTTCAGAAATCGTATTTATTGAGCTGTTGAGGTCTGGTCTTAATGACAATGTGCGCTTTCAGTCTATAGTTAGTGCTTTTCAAGACCCCAAAATCAGCCATTCACTACGTTTAATGCATGCCAAACCTGACCACCCTTGGACGGTAGAATCCTTGGCTACTGAGGTGGCGATGTCACGCAGTCGTTTTGCCCATCACTTTAACAGCTTGTTGGGCGTCGCACCGATGAGTTACCTATCAGATTGGCGTTTACAAAAGGCCTTATCTTTGCTGGACAGTTCACGCTTGTCAGTACAGCACATCGCTTCCCAAGCGGGCTATCAGTCGGCATCTGCTTTTACTCGCGCTTTCTCTGCTAAATTTGGACGATCGCCAACGGATTACCGGCAATCTGCCGCTTAATGTGCAGATCGTATCGTTTGCTTTGCATTAAATCCTGATTTATGGCCATACAGTTTACTTAAGCACCTGTTTTTATCATGCTGCGTTGGTCAGTTAAATGACTGCTAGAGATAAAGTCTCTATTACTCATCGCCATTAAAGATTTT
>JBLHVX010000065.1:0-10208 GCA_047628835.1 Granulosicoccus sp. | reverse complement strand
GCTCCTACACCAGTATCTAGCCTCACATACGCGAGAGAAAACAATAGAGCATAAATAAACAGCATCGCACTGCCCTTCCAACTGCCCGCTCGTATACTTAGCCCGCTGTTAGATTTCTCAATTTTGGGCTGTTCATCTTTAAGGTCTTTATTTTGAGGTTCTTTATTTTGAGGTTCTTTATCTCTAAAGAAGTAGCACCGGTAAAACAGCACTGCATACAATATGAATGCGCCTGAAATAAGACGTACGATGGTAAAGCTCAGTTCATCAATGGCATTGTCGACCAGCGCCAAGCGACATAAAACCGAATTACCTGCAAAAGCGAGTAAGGCGAGCAAGGTTAATATTGCCGTCCTATAGGGTAAAACAGTCATAAAATTCATCTGCTCGCTGAAATACTTTCATGTGTTTATTCACACTTTATCTTGCACTACAAAACCCTATCTTATAAGCTTTCAGAAAATACTGAAACTTAAAAAGGTTCGCAATATGTTAATGACTCCAATGATTCAATCCTTTGTACTTCACTTTGGTGAAATGGGCAGCCGCTGGGGAATTAACCGAACCGTCGCACAAATATATGCGCTCTTAGTCATGTCCGAGTCATCACTCTATGCGGATCAAGTAGCCGAAACGCTGAAAATCTCTCGCGGTAATGTCAGCATGGGCATAAAAGAATTACAGTCATGGCGTTTAGTAAGAGTACAGCATATCCCTGGTGATAGAAAAGACTACTACTCGGCATTGGGCGATGTATGGGATATGGCTCGTGCCGTATTTCAAGAACGCCGTAAGCGTGAGATTGATCCCACACTGTCCGTACTACGTCACTTACTTATCGACGCCCCTACTAACGACAAAGATAAGTATGCACAAACACGTATGGAAGAAATTTATCAGTTAATGGAGATGTTCACGTTATGGTCGGACGAGTTACAAGATATGAAACCAGAGAATCTCCAAACGCTAATGAAAATGGGAGCGGGGGTTAGCAAGGTGATCAACTTCAAGAACAAACTGACCTCGTCTACTGGCAAAAAATAACACCTACTCTCATTTTTCACTATGCACTTATAGCTATTTACCACAGCCGCTCACTTATTATCAGCCCACGTTTAGAGGCCATTATGCTAGAAACACTATTACTATCTCGCGTACAGTTTGCCGTTAATATTAGTTTTCATATTTTATTCCCGACTATTACTATCGCGTTATGCTGGATTTTATTTTATTTTAAATTGCGCTTCGACCTATCTGGCGAGCCTGTATGGATGCGTGCGTATCGATTTTGGGTAAAAATATTCGCTCTAACATTCGCTCTTGGTGTTGTTAGTGGTATTACTATGTCGTTTCAATTTGGTACGAATTGGCCAGGATATATGGAAACGGTAGGCAATATTGCGGGCCCGTTATTAGGTTACGAAGTGCTCACTGCTTTTTTCTTAGAAGCCACTTTTTTAGGCGTGATGTTGTTTGGCTCTAAACGTGTGCCTAATCGTATTCATACCTTGGCTACGGGCATTGTGGCTGCGGGTACAACGCTATCCGCATTCTGGATTTTATCGCTCAACTCATGGATGCATACCCCGGCTGGATTTGAAATGCGTGATGGTGTTGCCTATGCTGTTGATTGGTTTGCGATTATATTTAACCCTTCATTCCCTTACCGTTTTGGGCACGTACTATTAGCGTCTGGCTTAACCGCAGCGTTTCTTGTGGCGGGTATTTCTGCATATCGAATCATCATCGGCGATAATAAGAAAGCCCCCTTGCTGGCATTAAAAACCGCCACTGTATTGGCTGCCATTCTTATTCCCTTGCAAGTACTAATGGGCGACTTACACGGCTTAAATACACTAGAGCATCAACCACAAAAAATAGCAGCCATGGAAGGCGTATGGGAAACACAATCCGGCGCGCCATTACTATTGTTTGGCATGCCTAATGAAGAAAAACGCAGTAATGACTACGTCATAGAAGTACCCAAGCTCGCCAGTTTCATACTTACCCATGAATGGGATGGAGAAATAAAGGGGCTTAATGACTTTATCGGCGAGCATCCACCTGTTGCTCCAGTGTTCTGGGGGTTTCGTATTATGGTAGGCATGGGACTACTGATGCTAGCAGTATCGTGGATGGGCACGCTGTATATTATTCGTAAAAAAGCACTGCCTAACTGGTTACTCCGTACCTTTATTGGCATGACATTTTCTGGCTGGGTAGCCACATTAGCCGGATGGTATGTCACTGAAATCGGCCGCCAACCTTACTTAGTCAGCGGGATATTAACCACCGCCGACGCCGTCACGACTCAACCGCCTAGCAATGTTGCTTTGTCACTGACCTTATATATTGTGCTCTACAGCGGCTTATTAGTGGCCTACTTACTCGTGTTAAGAAATATGGCCAGACGTTCTAGCGTACTAGAAGACGACGAAAAGTACCGCGCTGACAACAGGCCTCAATACTTATCACAACACATGCCACATTAGGAGGTAAACACTATGATTAATGCAGACACATTACCTGTTATTTTTATTGGATTAATGGGGCTTGCTGTTCTTATTTATGCTGTATTGGATGGCTATGACTTAGGGGTGGGAATTTTACTACCACTGTCTCAAGATGCGGTGCATGAACAGCAACGCGATACTATGATTGCTTCTATAGGACCATTTTGGGACGCTAACGAAACATGGCTGGTACTTGCCATTGGTCTATTACTGATTGCTTTCCCCAAGGCATATAACACCGTACTTTTCGCATTATACTTACCCGTTACATTATTAATTACTGGGTTGATATTGCGTGGCGTTGCTTTCGACTTTCGCGCTAAAGTAGGGACACTTTATTTAAAAAATATTTGGGATAACATTTTTAAAGCGGGGTCGCTTCTCGCCTCATTAAGCCAAGGCTATATGCTGGGTTTATATATCGTCGGATTCGAACAATCATTAGAAAGCACTCTGTTTGCAGTGACCAGTGCATGCTGTGTCACTGCCGCTTATACCTATATCGGTGCTAGTTGGCTTATTTTAAAAACCGAAGGCACATTGCAACAACACGCCGTTCAATGGACGCGAAGGTCAGGCTGGTTAATGGCTTGGGGGGTCATACTGGTTTCATTGGTAAACCTATGGATTAGCCCGGATATTTTTGATCGCTGGCTGCAGAACATATACGGTATTTTATTACTCCCTGTACCGTTAGTATGCTTGACCTTATTTTGGATAAATGATCGTTTACTAAAGCGCATGTCGACCACTATTAACAATACAGATTGGATTCCATTCGCTAATATTACGCTGATTTTTGTTTTGTGTTTTGTAGGCTTAGCCTTTAGTTTTTACCCTTATATTATCCCTAAGCAACTCACCATTTGGGAAGCCGCCAGCGCGACTGAGTCATTAGAGTTTTTATTTTGGGGGGCTATTTTTATTATTCCTACTATATTGCTCTATACCGTTTATTCGTATCGTGTATTCTGGGGAAAGACGCAACCATTAGATTATTATTAAGTAATACACACGAAAAATCACGTGAACTGTATATTTGATGAACACCTATTGTGCCCGTAACGAAGAGCAAGATCATGTTAACAAGAACTGCGTCAAACCGGGTTTTGTATAACAAAAACACTACCTAGAATGACGGTAGCCGCTTTCATTTTCATAAGATACTTTTCAAGTCGCCTTAACGTACCTTATCTTGTTATTATTAGCAGAATCAGGGGTTACAGATACATTAATTCAAATCAACTAGATGTTTAGCGATAACTTATGATGGGTCACCTCAACTACACTGATCCGCTCAACATCCCGAGTACTTAAAAATGAAGTATTCATACAGTGTAAATATTTCTTGTGGCAACTGCCGCTTATCATCTATTTGCCTACCACTAGGGCTAACACCTACACAGATGACACCGGTCGACGACCTTATTACGCATCGACCATTTCTACAGAAGCAGTCGTACCTATAACGTGCAAACGATGTATTTCAATGCTTATACGTCATACGCGCAAGCTGCGTAAAGACTGTGATGACCAGTGAATCCGGAGAAGATAAAATTACCGGCTTTTATTTACCCGGCGATATCGTGGGCATCGAAGACATTAGTGATCAACGGCACCACGGTGCGACTATTACGCTAGGAGCCTGTCGGACTTAGGGGATCGTAGCGAGGCAGTGAGAGATCGAGGGCATTTTTTCGACAGATGCTGTTGTTTGCAATAAGCAAACGCCTGTATCTAGTAGCGCCCATACTTAAATAGGAATGTCTGTTTTTATTTCCCCTCGCTACGAGCCATCGATAGATGGGCACTAGCTAACCTGCTTAGCCGCATTCCACAGTTGTGAAGAGCGATTACCCGAACGGCAATAAGCATGAATACGCTTACCGGTATCAAGTAAATCGGCAAAATCACTAATGTGCTCTACTTGCATTTGTCCACCACCAAAAGGGATGTTTACAACTTGCATGCCGTGCTGCTTAGCCGCATCGGCAATAACATCATAAGCCGTCTGATCTGCAGACTCGTTATCTGGACGGTTACACACTAAAATTTCTACACCGTCGGCAACTAATGCCGGTAAATCGACTTCGGCAATCTGCCCCGATACAGACACTTGTTGATCTAATATCACCATACTGGCTACACCTTTAATACATTAACTATGTGGATGCCGACTTATGCCAACATAAAAAAATCACTGTTATTACAAATAGTACACTTATAACTTAAGAAACTGTTTGATTTTACTTTTCAATACAAGATGCAATACTAATTTTCGCACCACAAAATTTAAACCCACGCTTTTCATAATTAATTGGCTACGATTCTTTAAACGTTTATACAATTGTTTGCGTGTACTTTTAGCAACATCAACCATCGTCGCATTACGCAAGGATGACATCTCTTTGAGTTTGGCTTCAATTTCTGTGACATCTAATGGACTAATCTTAAGTGGTAATTGGTGTGTATCACCCTTACTTACACTGGCAATAATTTGGTTGACCATATTACGTGCTTTTAATCGTCCTACCCAGTAGTCGTGGATACGAAAACGCACATCTAAAAACCCAAAGAAGGCCGCGATAGGTGCGCTGGCCAATTCGGAAGGATCAGCCGTAATGGTATAAATACGCATTTTATCTTTGCCGTTTAAATTAGCGTTCACCCCCATCACTAAAACAGAATTAATCCATACCGTTTTTTGCTCTTCAGTTAAACGAACACCTTCTGGCACAGTCGGTATAAATGTCGCTGCCGCATGCTGATAATCTTTAGGGTAATCGCCACCATTTTCAAGATATAACATTTTGCAAAACTTATCTGCCGTCGTACGCATGGCCGACAATTCATCTGGCCTTGAATTAATCACAACATCCAGCAAGCTTTTTGCACGACGATGTAACTTATCTAATTCCGAGTTCAGATCATCCGTTTGCACCCAATCCTGAAAACGACTGTTACTTAAAATACTTTTCACAATCTGCCCCATAGACTGCACCATATTGGCCTTGTCGGCATTAAAGGTATAGTCAGCGGCAGTGACTTTAGCATCGGGCGATATATAAAAATAAAATCGCTTATCAACATCACCCGATTCTTTATCGGCACGCACAGCTAAATCTCTTGCCAAACCCAACGGATAATTATTAAAAATACCGCCGTCAGCGTAACCATAGTTACCGGTAAAATACGCTGCCCAGTCTTTTGCACCTAAGCCTTTATAATCTGCACAATCCCATTGGCGCGCTACGGTAAGTGGCCGAAACGCTAAAGGAAATGCACCACACGCTCGACCAGCTGTCATTACGTCTGTCCAGTAATCTGCATGATCACAACTGTCAGTGACTTCTGTGGTGTAGCGATCCTGATTACGTGTTTGAATAAATTCGCCTGAGTCAATTCCCGTATCAGTAGCCGAAAATGTAGGCAAGTCATAATCCACTCCATTAAGGTTTGATAACGCTAAACCCAATTGTATTTTCTCACCTGCCGCAATATGCGGTTTAATTTCCGGATTCAGTTGATTGTAACGCGTCAGAAAAACGTATTTTGCGTTATCCCGAATACGGTTAGAAGAAAGAAGAGACTTGTCTGGATCATCGCCTAGATCAGGATTAAGCAAATCAATAATATCGACTCGGTTTACCCACACATCATAGAGGCTATTATTAACGGGGTCCTCTAAAGCAGCACCATCGTAAAGAAGCTTTTGCGCGATCATTGCTGCGGTCATACCACCAGCACTCGCGCCACTTAACACATCAATTTCTATTCGATGATCTGGGTTCGCCTCATTATGCAGTTTAATCGCGTTTATCAATTCATAGACGGTTCCCGATTCATAAGAACCTAAGCTCACCGCGCCCGAAATAGCAATTGCCACTTTATGTGTCATAGTAAAATCCTTTCTGTTTTTATTATTATGCTGTGGGTTATTGTGAACATATTCTAAATAAAGTCCGTACCACCTACAAGCATTTCTCTGAAAAACGTGTTTCCATTCCTCTTTCTGGTGAATTCGGGATCAATTGCGACAACAATAATGATATTAGTGCCAAACCTGCACCTATATAAAACACTAAGCTATGGTTATATAACCACACCAGCCCCAATAGAGCAGGTAAAAATACGGCTGCAATATGATTAATGGTGAAACTCACTCCAGCTGTTGAGGCTATGTCTGCAGGGCGTGCAATTTTTTGAAAATAGGTTTTAATCGCTATAGCAAACGCAAAAAAGAAGTGATCTACAATATACAGTGCCCCCGCTAAAGTCGCATTGTCCACTAAAGCATAAGTGACAAATAATATAGCTAAGCCAATATACTCGATAGTTAAGGCGCGGCGCTCTCCAATCACTCCTATCAACTTACCAATTTTCGCCGCAAAAAATAAATTAAATACATAATTAGCTAAAAACAATAAAGCAATAGATGCTGCAGAATAGTTAAACTTTTCAACCAACAAGAAGCCTGCAAATACTACAAAAATTTGCCGGCGCGCACCACTTAGAAAAGTAAGCACATAAAACAGCCAATAATCTTTTCTCAACACCAAATGTTTATGTTGATCTGTAGTAGCGGGAAACAAAGGAAAAGCTAACCAAATAAGTAAAATGACGACGATACCTATACCGCCAAATAAAGTATAAATCGTTTTATATTCTACCGACCAATACTCTAGCATCATCCACATGGAGCCAAAGACTAAAATAGATGCCCCGGCCTTTACAGCCAAGGCTTTGCCCATAAAATGGGGCGTTTCATGCTTAGGTACCCACTGTAAAATTAATGACTGATGCACCGTTTCAAAATAATGAAAACCAACCGACATAATCACCGTTGTTACATACAAACCCAGCACAGAAGGAAAATATCCTGTTAGCAATACGCCAACGGCTAATATCAACAACGACAATATCGCTAATCGTTGTTCCCGGATCATTAACAATACCCATACGACGGTAAACGCTAAAAAACCAGGCACTTCGCGCAGGCTTTGTAATATACCTATTTCTTTACCGGTAAACTCGGCGGCTTCTTTACTAAAGTTATTGATTAATGCCATCCACGTGGAAAAAATTAACGGCATTACAAATGCCATCAACAGCAGTAACATAAAAGGCGTGCGCCATTTTTTTAACGTATTCATAGTAATGATATTCATAAAAAAACCGAAAAAACACTAACTGGATAGAAAGTGTTTACATAAAAATTGACAGTATAGGCAGCGACACCTGCATCTTTTCACGGAATGTCTTAGCCAATATGTACAACTCAACTATTGAAAAGAGAGATTGGAAACATCTTTAGGTTTTACGTACAAACAGCAACAATAATTGGGCTAGTGCTTTGATGCCCATATAGCCAACTTATGCTTCATAGTTTGTTGTGAAATTTGATCTTCTGGGACGGGTTGTATCACTTTATCGTGAACCAATAAGCGATAAATATATTCGATTTTTTCACTGGCAGAATCGGTTGCTTCAAACTCTACTACTCCGCGCGCTTCAGCATATTTTACGCCTTCGGCAATCGCTTTTTTTACCAACTCTTTCTCATTTTTGATTTTTTTCATAAAACCCTCAGATAGTAATTGGTCAGTCTCCGACTACGTATACAAAAGGATATACGCAGCTGGAGTACGGTAGATATTAGTAGTAATTATTCACCTGTTTTTTCTTCTACCTTTTTCTCGACTTTTGCGGCCAAAGCAATATTCAATTCACGTAGTTGCTTACGATTGACTCCACCAGGTGCGTCAGTCATAACACAAGCAGCCGTCTGCGTTTTAGGGAAGGCGATAACATCGCGAATTGAATCGCTGCCCGTCATCAACATAATTAAACGATCCAAGCCAAAGGCCAAACCACCGTGTGGCGGCGCTCCGTACTGTAGTGCATCGAGTAAAAAGCCAAACTTCTCACGTTGCTCTTCCTCAGCAATGCCTAACACTTCAAACACAGTTTTTTGCATTTTAGGATCGTGAATACGGATTGAGCCACCCCCTAACTCAGTACCATTAAGCACCATATCGTAAGCCACTGATAACGCTTCACCTGGATTAGCACATAGCGCTTCTGGAGAACACGCAGGCGCTGTAAATGGATGATGCAACGATGTCCATCCGGTATCAGTTTCTTCAAACATGGGGAAATCCACAACCCAAAGTGGCGCCCATTCACAGGTATACAAGTCAAGATCTTCACCCAGCTTACAACGTAACGCACCTAATGATTCAGTCACAATATTGGCTTTATCGGCACCAAAGAAAATTAAATCACCGTTTTCGGCGTCTAGGCGCTCAATAATGGCGGCACGCACGTCGTTGGGTAAAAACTTAACAATCGGTGACTGCAAACCATTCTCAAGGTCGTTTTTATCGTTGACCTTAATATACGCTAAGCCTTTCGCGCCATATATACCCACAAATTTGGTATAGGCATCAATTTGTTTACGCGTTAATTTATCATTACCGCCACTGATATTGATAGCAGCAATACGGCCTTTAGGATCGTTAGCTGGCCCAGAGAAAACTTTAAATTCAACATCGGTGAGGAGGTCTTTAATATCGACTAACTCTAATGGAATACGTAAATCAGGTTTATCTGAACCGTATCTAGCAATAGCTTCTGAATAAGGCATACGCGGAAAGTCGCCTAGATCAACATTCATTTGCGCCTTAAACAACGCGCTAATCATACCTTCGGTGACCGACATAATTTCTTGATCACTCATAAATGAGGTTTCAATATCGATTTGAGTAAATTCAGGCTGACGATCTGCACGTAAGTCTTCGTCACGGAAGCACTTAGCAATTTGATAATAACGGTCGAAACCCGACACCATTAACAACTGCTTAAACAATTGCGGCGACTGAGGTAGGGCGAAAAATTTACCTTCGTGAGTGCGTGATGGCACCAAATAATCACGCGCGCCTTCTGGTGTAGCACGGGTCAGAATAGGCGTCTCGATATCTAGAAAACCATGATCGTCTAGATAGTTACGCATTGCCGTCGTTACTTTAGAACGAATACGCAGGTTGTTTTGCATTTCTTGGCGACGTAAATCTAAATAACGGAATTTAAGACGAACATCTTCACCAACCGTATTATGCTCATTTAACGGAAAAGGTGGTGTTTCTGAAGCATTCAAGATGACCAGACCCGTACCATAAACTTCTATTTCACCGGTTGGCATATTTTTGTTTATCGTAGCACTACTACGGGCACGGACTTTACCGGTGACCTGTAACACATATTCACTACGCACTTTATCAGCCAGGGCAAAATTCTCTTGCCCGTCCGGATCAAAAACCACTTGCACAATACCATCGCGGTCACGAAGGTCAATAAAGATCACGCCACCGTGATCACGGCGGCGATCAACCCAGCCACATAAGGTTACGGTTTGATCAATAAATTCGGTGTTAAGCGCACCACAGTATTCACTGCGCATAGTCTTGTCCTGTTTAATATTGCTAAGTTGTTAGGTGAAACTAATATAGCTAACATGCCATACAAGTCATTATGAAACTTTGCACGAAAGCCATTTTACTTTCATGCGGCGTTTAACCCACAAGGGGGTACCGAGGAAAAACTTACTCTATCAGTCATTTATACCTTGCCGGAAAGCAAAATCATCTTCTGAGCAGAGGTCCCATCATGTATCGTCTCGGATAAGGCTTAATCCGA
>JBLHVX010000064.1:0-10337 GCA_047628835.1 Granulosicoccus sp. | reverse complement strand
GCAGGGAAATCAATGGTTAAACTACGTGCATCACAGTCGACGACGATACCAAGGCCAAGAGAAGAGTCGGTATCTACCATCCAACGCTGACCAATTTGAGGGGTATTCATGTATTAGAGTATTCCAATAAGCAAAGGATTGAGGCGGGGCATTGTACTGATTGTAGTGGGCTAATGCGAGAAGAGACAACTGCGAAGCAAGAGATATGATGAACTAGATAGCGAATAAATAAGCAATAAACTGTGTAACTACTCAGCTCACAGTCAAAATCGCGCTGATCTGCGTTAAAAAATGATTATTTACACTTGTAAACTCACATTTTTCGCCTTGCTAAGCACCATTTTGACTGCAATCTGAACAGTTACGGGCAGTGCTGAGTAGAGACTAAACGGTTAGAGTAATTCGGTTTTTGTCTTGCCGCAGCGGGCACATTGGGACTTAGTCACCAACTTGCCCTGTTTTACATCAAATTGCTGCTTGGTGACGACTTTCCACTGATGAAAGCCGTCACGGCACAGCGAGCTACCCTTGTGCTTTTCTTTTAGGCTTTTCTTTTTGAAAGGTAATATATCGCCCATTTATTGACTCGTTAGTGGTTCTCGTTAGCTGATATCGTTAGTTAAGTTTGCGATTCAGCTTACTATTCAAAAACGACTTCATCGACACCCGTATAGGCGGTATCATCTTTATTCGCTTTCGCGATAATTTCGTCTACCGACGGCGCTTGGGTATTAATTCCACCCAACGCAGCCACAAGATCAGTAATAAAGGCCGATAACTCAACCGTCATCACCGTAAATTCAACATCGAACAACTCAGCTTTACTTTCTGCTTCGTGGCTATTCGCCTTATCTTGAATATCATCCTCGAAGCGTAAACGCTTAATCGCTAACTGGTCATCTAAAATAAAATCCACGCCATTGCGCCATTGCAGACCTAACTTAGTCACAATCATGCCCGACTGCAGTAGACTATTAATCTCTGCCGAGGCTAGATCTTGGTGTTTACAGCGAATCACACTGCCTGACTCTTTAGGGTCAGCCAGCTCACACTCATCACCCAATATAAAGCATTCGGGCGCATCGGCATTCGTTACCCACTGAGTCATCATTTGGTGAGGTAATTGCTTACTCACCAATGGGATAACCGGCAGACTGCCTACCACATCACGTAAAGCAGACAATAACTCTTCGGCTTTTGTCGCCGATGCTGCATTAATCACAATATAGCCTTGTTTGGCGGCGATGTATGCGTATTGCACACTTGAGCGTGTAAACGCTCTAGGCAACAACTCTAGCATCACATCGTCTTTTAGCGACTGGCGCTCTTTTCGCCCCACTGCCCGACCTTCGGCTTCGCTAATGGCAGCAGCTTTTTCATCAACCGCTTCGTTCAGTACCGCTGCTGGCAGTACTTTTTCTTGCTTCTTAGCGCACACCATTAAATACTCTTGGCTAGTATGCACAAAACCATGATCACTATCGGGATGGTGATCTATCGGCGATACCCAGCCGTAACGCGACAGGTCTTGACTACCGCACGCTACAAAAGCGCCAGTTTCTAGGCGCTCGCCTAATGCTTCAGCATCTAAAGTGAAGTCTTGGGTGAAACGGTAAATTCGAAGATTTTTAAACCACATACAACAACCTGATTACGATAAAAATACGGATCGCTATGTTACCGACTTTTTCATCTTTTAATAGGGTGAATGTGAAGAGAAAATAGCCATAGAGATGAATGGATATATAATGTCATAATGGGTTTAGCAATAAAAAAGGCAGCTAATTTTTTGGCTCGAAGCCCGTAATATCAAAAAACGAGTTTCTACTTATCGTATCAATCAACTCTAGGATAAAAACATGCCCAAGCAAAAAGCAAAAAAATTATTTTCTGATTTAGAAGTGCATTTAGATAGCGAAGTAAGTGATGCTCAACGCACGCTGATGCAGCAGGTCAAAAACCATATTCACGCTGAAAATGAGCCCGAGCCCAGCGAACCTAATTTACAAGAGGCATTAGAATTACTCTTGTTAGATATTGAGCAGAATCACCCTAAAGCAGCCATTGTCGTTAGAGAAATACTGAAAACATTAGGCGATATTGGCGTTTAGGTGGGATTCCTATAATTGCCCCATTTTGTTATAAAAAGAATTTACGGAAAGACTGACGGCCATGACACTTATCTAATAGTGTTTTGAATTTATGCCGCGGGAATATAATTTTAGCCATTGAGGGAGGACTGTATTATGAAGATTTATAGTCCGTTTCACCTTACATTTATAGTGTTTTGTGGCAAAACCATTATAAACCATTAGATCTATACAGGCTTTTTTTTCTTATTATTAGCCGAACGTCAGGACGTTATATAGGGTCATCATATGAATGAATACTTGTCATTTTTAGACTTTCAAGTGATGGCGATTGCCGGACATAGCGTCACCATTGGGCAGCTTTTGTTAGTGCCGCTATTACTTATTTGTGGTGTTTTATTTGCACACTGGCTAGCTAAAATGGTGGCTAATCGGCTGATAGCCCGTCAAGTGGATGCCAACATTGTTCATTTGGTGCGCAGGTTATTTTACATTGTAGTAATAGTAATACTGACGATTACTACGTTGGATTTTATTAATGTGCCTATCACCGCATTTGCCTTTATCTCTGGGGCGGTGGCCATTGGCATTGGATTTGGTGCTCAGAATATAATCAATAACTTTATCAGTGGTTGGATATTGATGTGGGAGCGACCGATTCGTATTGGTGATTTTCTCGAGGTAGGTGAGGCCAAAGGAACGGTGGAAGCCATTAATACACGATCAACCCGGGTTCGTCGTGTAGACGGTGTCCATATGCTCATCCCCAACAGCTACTTGCTCGAAAACACCGTGGTAAATTGGACATTGGTGGATCGACTGACTCGGACTTCTGTACGTGTAGGAGTGGCTTACGGCTCTCCTACTGCACAAGTATCAACGCTTTTTATGCAAGCAATATGTGAACAGAAAGAGGTGCTTAGCGACCCCAAGCCAGTGGTTATATTCGAAGATTTTGCTGACAACGCCATGATTTTTGACGCGTTTATTTGGGTTGAGGCGTCAGTCGATAGAGACCTTAAAGTGATTCGCAGCAATATTCGATTTCGCCTTGATGCACTATTTCACGAGCATGAAATTGTCGTCGCTTTTCCACAAAGAGATATCCATATTGATGGATCTCTAATTTTACGTCAATCTACTGGTGATATTGGAGACCCGAACGATGGCCGTTAATCCAAATATTGAGAGTGATGAGCCATGCCCACCGGGACTACTGTGGTCATATTCTCTTGATGGTCACGGCGCAGGAACTGCTCAGGCATCCGAGCAGGGAAGCTTACAAGCACCACTTGAGGGCTTTCGGTGGGTACACCTTAGATGTGATGCTGGCGGCTTGGATAGCTGGCTAATATCTCAAGGATTAGATGATGCGCTGGTGGAAGCGCTAACAGCAACCGAAACCCGGCCTCGCACTACACCGATGGTCAATGGTACTTTAGTCGTGTTGCGCGGGATCAATAAAAACCCCGATGCTGATCTTGAGGACATGGTGTCACTCCGTCTATGGTTTAATGACAACATCGTGATTTCTGCACGTAAAAGCGAGCGTAAACTATTATCTGTTGAAGACGTCCGTAAAAGCATAGAGAATCGCACTGGACCTAAAACCACAGCAGAATTTGTCGTGGCTGTGATAACGCGGTTAGCTGATCACATTAGCGATGCAGTAGATGGCATTGATGAAGAACTCACTCATATTGAAACACATATGGATGATATCGCTAGTCACGAAGGCCGCCCAAAACTTGCTCTTTTACGACGTCAAACCGCTTCATTGAGGCGCTATCTTGCCCCTCAACGTGACGCGCTTGATGCACTGTACCGTACCCAAGGTGTGCTGGAGAATGATGATGCTTCCGCATTGAGAGAACAAACTGATCGCACTACACGCTATGTTGAGGATCTCGACTTAGCTCGCGAGAGAACGTTAGTGCAGCAAGAAGAGATTCGTAATCGTGTCGCTGAGCAACAAAATGTACGCATGTATGTTCTCTCCTTGGTCACCGCGATCTTTCTTCCTTTGTCATTTTTGACAGGGATTTTTGGCATGAATGTCGCTGGTTTACCGGGTACTGAAGATGCGATGGCATTTATTTATCTTGCGCTAAGCATGATCATATTAGCTGCAGGTATTACGGCCATTATGCGTCTAAGTAAATGGTTTTAAAAACAGAGTACTTATAGACATTCAACGATATAAATGAACACAAAAAGCGGCTATTTTTTCTGTCTGACGTCGTTGCCTACAGGGAGGTAGGTAAGGGGCAAGCTTTCCTCAATTGGCCAATAGAGTGGCTATTACCTGCATTGAGCGCCTAATCAGACAAAACATATCTCACTTGATTGTTGTTCCTTTATATCGTTGAATGTCTATATGTTGAGCACGGGGTTAAGTTCTGTCTTTAGCCATTTAAAGACTTCACTGATTGACTTCAGGAAAACCATTTATACGACCCTTTATTCGATCTCTTAGCTTCTAGCAAAGCGGAATCGACGGCTTTCATAACGGCCTTGCAGGTTGCTCGCCCGTTAGAGATCGGTAGCAAAGAAAGGCCCGCTGAAGCTTTAATCTGCAGTGAAGTGTCTTGCCATATTATTGGCTGCTTTAATGAGTGAAAAATCTTATTTACGATAGTCTCAAGTTCTGCTGGGGTCCTCATACTGGGTAACAATATGGCAAACTCATCCCCGCCTATGCGTGCAATGGTATCGCTTTCGCGAATAGATTTTTTAACTCGCTTGACAAACATTTTAAGTAAATAATCCCCTGCATCGTGACCGTGGGTGTCATTGACCGGTTTAAATTCATCAAGATCAATAGATACCAAACCATACTGATTATCGCCACGCTTTGCATTCAGCAAAGCTTGAGATAAACGGTCTAAAAACAAATGGCGATTCGCTGCATTTGTTAAGTTATCGTAATGTGCGAGCTGTTTAAGTTCACGCTGATGGCGAGCATTTTTTACCGCATAACGAATTGTCGAGGATAATAAGTGTGGGGACACAAATGATTTGGGTAACACATCTACAACTTCAGAATATTCAGTGTCCACATCAGCTTTACCCCAATCCAGTAAAAGTATAAAAGGGATATCCAATTGCAGGTGATAATCCGTTTTTTTATGTTGATCCAAGAAGCTTTCGAGCATACTTTCACTGATCAATATGACATCTGGATAAAAGCGCTTTAATTCTTCGACGCTGACAAATAAAGAAACGTTAGTGGGGATTCCCATCACCTTTAAACAGCACGCTAACCATTCCTGATCGCAGGGGTTATTATCAATAATGGTAATCTTGATACTCATAAGCTGAATTCTCTCTAGCTTGCTTGTCGACAGGGAAAGGTAAACTCCCCCTCAATCATTCAATCAATTGGTTAATTAACTGATTAGGGCTTTCTTGTCCAATGTTAGTAGAATAGATTCAGTTCGTATAACTATTTAGCGTATTTAAGGTAAATAATCCCGAGCACTCAGATAAAAAGCTCAAAGCGTAAAGGTCTTCAGGAGGCCACCTAAAAAAGAGGCCGGAAATGAATACCGGTTAATAAAATAGTTTTTACAAATCATAGCGTAGAGATCACTCTTGAACCTACCCTACCGAAGCCCCAGTAATTGCAGCAAGCCGACTATTACTAAATTTCGGATAAATAGACATACATTAATAACACTACGTCACAGTAGTAAAAAAACATTTGCAAAATCACTCCAAAGGGCTATTCTCGCCTGAACATTATCAGATAAAAGACATCAAATAATGAATGAAAATAAAGAAATGCTAGAAAGTCCGGCCACGATGCTGGGTTGGCGAGAGTGGGTCTCTCTTCCTGATTTAGGAATCACTAAAATCAAAGCTAAAATAGACACGGGTGCGCGCACGTCAGCGTTACATGCTTATTTTATAGAGCCTTACCATAAAGCGAATCAACACTATGTTAGATTTGGACTACACCCAATACAAGGTGATATTAACAATGCCATTATTTGTGATGCCTTAGTTTTTGATGAACGAACAGTCACCGACTCAGGTGGCCATGCTGAACCTCGTTTTGTTATACAAACACCATTAGTCATAGGGGATGTGAGTCGCCTAATAGAAATGACGTTAACCAACCGTGACACGATGAAGTTTCGTATGTTAGTGGGAAGGACAGCACTGGAAAATGATTTTTATGTCAATCCTGCCATGTCGTATTGCACAGGAAAACCACTGTTGTGACGTTAAAAGGTCTACACCTAATACGGCAAGTTACAGCTTACCAAACTTATGTCTGCCCTAGGAGCCTGTCGGACTTAGGGGATCGTAGCGAGGCAGTGAGAGATCGAGGGCATTTTTCCGATCATTTGAGGCGAATAGTGAGCCTATTCTACGAAAATGATCGGGAAAATGTACCGATTTCTTGCTGCCGCAGTAGATTCTTCCTAAGCCCGACAGGCTCCTAGCCCTCACTCAACCCTAGATATTTTTAGCAAACCGAATAATAAGGAAAAGTTATTATGAAAATAGCCATTCTTTCGAGAAACTCGAAGCTTTACTCAACTAATCGACTAGTTGAGGCGGCTAAAGCACAAGGTCATGAACCTCGTGTCATTGATCATCTTCGTTGCTTTATGGATATGGGTACCGACAACCCATCGGTACATTATAAAAAAGAAGAATTTAATCCGGGTGATTTTGATGCGGTTATTCCACGTATCGGCGCATCTGTTTCATTTTATGGTACATCCGTTGTTCGTCAATTTGAGGTGATGGGAACATATTGTGTGAATGAATCGGTAGCCATTAGTCGATCCCGAGATAAATTGCGCTCCACCCAATTATTATCACGAAAAGGCGTAGGAATTCCTGTGACCGCTTTCGCTAACTCCCCAGATGATGTGAATGGGTTAATCCGTGAAGTCGGTGGCGCACCATTAGTCATAAAGCTACTTGAAGGCACCCAAGGCATTGGGGTGGTGTTAGCAGAAACAAATAAAGCAGCAGAAAGTGTTATTCAAGCATTTATGGGTGTAAAAAGTAACATTCTTATTCAGGAGTTTATCAAGGAAGCTGGGGGAAGTGATATTCGTTGTCTTGTTGTTGGTGGCAAAGTGATTGCAGCCATGCAAAGAACAGGGCCTGAGGGCGAGTTTCGCTCGAACCTACACCGCGGGGGTTCCGCAAAACTAGTTAAACTATCCCCCGCTGAACGTGCTACCGCCGTAAAAGCAGCGACTATTATGGGGCTTAATGTTTGCGGTGTTGATTTACTACGTTCTAGTCGAGGTCCTTTAGTGATGGAAGTTAATTCCTCGCCGGGACTAAGAGGAATCGAAGAAGCCACCCAAAAAGATGTTGCTGGAATGATTATCGATTTTATTGAAAAAAATGCCAAGCCGAATAAAACAAAAACCCGTGGCAAAGGATAGGAACCGTTGACAATGCCCAAAAAAAATCGATCTATAACACTAAACGGCATCACCGTCGAACCGGGCGAAAAGAAAGTGATTGAGTTACCCATTGCAAAACTATATACCCATTCACATCAAAGCATTCCAGTACATGTGATCTGTAGCAATACTGACGGACCACGATTATTTATTAGTGCTGCTGTTCATGGAGATGAACTCAATGGGGTTGAAATTGTACGTCGCCTGATGACGATGGGCACCTTAAAAAGGCTGCGTGGCACACTGATTATTATTCCTATTGTCAATATTTTTGGAATTATTCAACACTCGCGTTATCTGCCAGACCGTCGCGACCTTAACCGCTCTTTTCCGGGTTCTAAACGCGGTTCTCTAGCCGCTAGACTCGCTCATATATTTGTTGAACAAATTGTTAGCCAATGTGATTATGGTATCGATCTCCATACTGGCGCGATACATCGCTCCAATTTACCACAGGTGCGTGCCAATTTAGATGATCCAGAAACACTCTTACTGGCTGAAGCTTTTGCAGTGCCTGTGCTATTAAATGCAAACCTACGCGATGGCTCATTGCGTCAGGTGGCCAGTGAGCATGGCGTTAAAGTCCTACTGTACGAAGCGGGTGAAGCATTAAGATTTGATGAGTTATCTATACGTGCCGGTGTGCGTGGCATTTTATCTGTTATGCGACGATTAAAAATGCTGCCCCCATCTAAACCTTCGCGTAAACAACATCTACCCTTTGTGGCTCGTTCCAGCAGTTGGGAAAGAGCGCCAGAGAGTGGATTATTACGCTCTGTTGCGGCATTAGGTATGCGAATTAAAAAGGGGGATTTGTTGGGTGTAATATCAGACCCGTCGGATCTTTTCGACCAAAAAGAATATGAAATTAGATCCCAATATAATGGCTTGGTAATCGGAAAAAGTAATATTCCATTAGTGAATGAAGGCGATGCATTGTTCCATATCGCACGTTTTGAAGATATTAAACAAGCGGCGGCATTAGTGGAGGCATTCCAATCAACAGCTGAACATACGCCGAACACTATATATGACGACCAGCTTTTAGTTTGAAAAAATTTAGCCGCAGCAGGAAGATTACTTTATGCTAATAACTACTTGTAGTTTTTTCAAGGCACGATAAAAACGCATTTTTATTGCGCTAAGCTTTAAGCCCATCACAACTGAAATTTCTTACAAGGACAAATCGTAAGCTTAATATTGTTTTTCGTCGTTATTTAAATCGCAAACTAAATAATCAAACCATCTTTCTCTAATGCCTTGCTATCCCCACTAAAGCCCCGTTAGTCAAAAAGTATGAAGATCACCTTCTATTAAGACAGCGCACCAAACCGTTGCTACTGTTATACACTATTGATTGCATAACTGGATCAACAGCACCAAGCAATAGAGCCTGAAGCAATGGAGCCTGAAAAAAATCATCCTCCTCCACTACCCTGAAAAACAAATCTTCTAACTTACTCCTAGGAGCCTGTCGGGCTTGGGAAGAATCTACTGCGGCAGTAAGAAATCGGTGCCTCGCTACGATCCCCTAAGTCCGACAGGCTCCTAGTAGATATATAACATTTCACCACATAGAACATTAACACGCCAAATAACACGACCCCCCACTAAATTAGGGGGTCGTGTTGAACGAATATGCCGGTGGGCGGCTACGCATCCTGCGAGGTTGGAACAAGAAAAGATGGTAGATGAACAATGCTGGGTGTTACAGTTATTAAACATTGTTTAACAACTGTAACACCCAGCGAGCGGTTATGGACGAAAAGAAAAAGCCCAGTGATAAAAAAGCTGGGCTATTTTTATCAGCAGTCAATGTGGCACTTGAGCCCTATTTTGAGGCAGAAACGGGTCCGCCTACTTTTATTTCACCGTGAAGTTCTTCAGGGAGATGGCTTCCTCTCCATTATGTAAGCGGATTTGTGTTTGCTCGATCGGCTTAGCTGGGGTAATTTCCAGTTGCATCGGCAATTTCTTGGCACTGAGGCGAGCAAAGGCACTAACAACTTCAGCCTCGTCAAGGTCAACTTCATAATAATAACCGCGCACCTGACCGCTAACCGTATAACTGAAGCGAAAACTCTCGGGCATGGGCTGCGCCTGTCCCGTAAAATAGGGTTCCAGTGGGTATTGAAACGATTCCCCCTCGCCAGTATAAAAACTGATGCTGATTTTTTGGGGTGGATTGCTAACGGCGAAAGTAGGCACCCAATTGTAGCGCATGCGGTAGTTGGCCCATTGATCAAACGGGATGCCGTTTTTACGGATGGCGGCGAGCTTCTCTGGCGGAATCTCCTCATCCATTATTGTTTCATTGACATATTCCGTACGCTCCGCTTTGTCGGCAATCGGAACCCGGAATGCCTGGGCAAAATCGATGTCAACTTTCTCTGCTTTGCCAAAGAAGATTTCTTTTGTGCGCCAGCCCCGCATCCACACTGCCACGGTGCCGCCGGGGGCTACGCCAACGATGATCATGTAGGTATTGGGCCGCTCACTGCCATCCATGGCGCGGCGTTTGGGCTGAGCCTCTGCTTCGCGAAATAGGCGTAAAATCGTATCGTAGGGGAGATCGAAGCTACCGCGATAGAACTGATCCTCCCAGTAGGAGTAAAAAGTGATATCCAGCTTATCCGGCAGGGATTTTAAGGTTTCACCTGTCACATGAGAGGACCGCCCCATGCCCCAACCGTGGGAAAGAAGGGGGCCGCTGGGCACATAAAGCCCAGCCCCATGAGAACTGCCGTGATAGCGCAAGTCACCGTCGATGATCTGCATAGGGAAATGCTCTGGCCCGCTGTCGCTCGCC
>JBLHVX010000063.1:0-10392 GCA_047628835.1 Granulosicoccus sp. | reverse complement strand
ATGCTCCGTTGTGGTTAATGTGGGTTGCCGCACCTAAAACCATGGCACACGGAAAAATTTTAGCGAGCAGTAAACCGCAATCGTATATTGCTTTGAGTGTAAAAAAACTAGGCTTTAAACTGCCGGACCTTTTAGAAAAGGCCGATGAGATCGTACTTTTACCTAAAATGACATTAGACGCACTCGCGATTAATCCTACAAAAAAAGTACACTTTTGGGCGAAAGCCCACTTACTGAGCGACCAGAAAATTGCTCAATGGTTTGCAGATGATAAAGCCTCGCGACATTTTTTCTACAGTGTCGAGGCCGGGATTTATCTGCTCAATCAATATGTTATCGCCATTTATTTTGATTGGAACGGTAAATATATTCAACGTTGCGCCACACTGCTATGTCGTCACCTAGGGATTAGCGATGATGAGTTGAACGCTACTGTTATTGAACTCGCTTTGAAGACACCACTACCATCGCAGTTTCAAGGGTTACTAGCGCCAATCAATCGAATTCGCGGACTACATCGCGACCCTGTAGACGCATTTAATCAGACCACGCAGTCCGGAGACATTAATGCATGGCGAGAGAAAATTCGCCAGAGCGATAACCCTGACACTGCCTTAGCCATCACCATGAATGCATTGGCACGGGGAGTGGGCGCAGAGCATTGTGTTATTATGGCGGTTGATGATCACGACATTCATACTCAGACGCATTATGGATTTAGTGATGATGACAACATTAAAAACTTTCATTCTGACTGGCACACTGAAAAAAATCTGTTTCAGCAAATGATTGCCAAACCTTGCAGCCTATCTGTTTCTTCGCAAGATTTATCTAAAGTCAGTGCCAAGATGCCCACACAATTTACGCAGCACTGCGAAGTAAAACCGTGTGGCTTATTGTCAGTATTTCATCATGAAAAACCCAAAGCATTAATTTATTGCGACCATAACCAATGGGATAAAGAAAAATACCAACACTTTAAGGCTATAGGCAAGGAGCTAGCAAGCACTTTAGATCGCTTTTAGAGCTATCGCTACTGCCTATTACTTTTCCGCACCGTGTCCAGTCACCATGCCATGTGTCTGCTGCTTACATCAACATGCACCCCCACAAAAAATCTTAGACATTCTTCGATGAGCTTAGACTCTATATACGATATACTTAAGCTCAACCGACATAAACACCTCAAAATCATTCATCTACGACTACTCTATAGCGACTTGTATGAAAAAAACTTTCTTTATTGCCCTACAGTATTTGCTTCCACAACACGCACTATCTCGATTCGCAGGCTGGATCGCTGAAACCAAAATTACCTGGATTAAACATCGTATTATTTGTTGGTTTATTGAACGCTACAACGTCGACATGAGTATTGCTGCCAACCCTGACCCGTCATCCTACCAGCACTTTAATGAGTTTTTTACTCGTCCGTTGACACAAGGGCAGCGACCTATTGCACAAGAATCTAGCGCTATTGCCTCTCCTGCTGACGGTTGTATTAGTCAGCTAGGCAACATCGAAAATGGGCATATATTTCAAGCAAAGGGCCATGAATATAGTTTGCTAGAACTGGTGGGAGGCGACGTGGATATTGCTAAGCAATTTGACGGCGGTACATTTGCTACTGTTTATCTTTCACCTAAAGATTACCACCGCGTGCACATGCCGTTAACAGGCACATTAAAGACTATGATACATGTACCAGGGGACTTGTTTTCAGTTAACGAAACGACAGCGGAAAATGTACCTCGACTATTTGCTCGGAACGAGCGTGTTGTTGCTTTATTTGATACAGAACATGGGCCTATGACTGTCATTTTAGTTGGCGCGATGATTGTTGCGAGTATCGAGACGGTCTGGGCGGGCCTTGTAACCCCCATCAAGAAACAAGTACACACCACCCATTACCAAAATAATGAAGATCTTTTACTGGAAAAAGGGGAAGAGATGGGTCGTTTTAAATTAGGCTCGACAGCTATCGTATTATTTGGCAAAGACGCGGCGACATGGAATGATTCACTCACTGCCAACAGTCCCGTTATTATGGGGGAGAAAATAGGTTCGTTACTATAACCACAATCATAGTTTTTTGAGTTAGCAATAAGACTCTTTATTGCTAACTCTTAATCTGTATGCATTGAGTGCATATTGAATGATCGTTTTTTCTGCGGGACATGAGACGCGATATGCTCCTCACGAATTTTTGTGATTTTAATTGGGTAATCGTAAGGTTGCACATCTTCTACGATGTCAATTCTAGAAGGCGCTTGCACCTCGGCTTTATGCATTCGAGAAAGTGATGATGGCACAATACTTCTCGTGTCTCCCACCATTAAATCTATATATTTAAAGGACTCCAATACCTCCCCTTTATTATCGACAACAACCATAACTCGTGGTTTTAAGCGACGAGCGTAATTCTGCTCTGTCACGATAGCTATTTCACTCGTCGATAGCTTCACCAAAGTACCTGTCGGGTATAAGCCAAACGCTTTAATAAATTCAACCACTACGTCATCTTGATATTGTTTGCCCCGCACTTCATATAAACGCAATATGGATTGAGAACTAGGAATAGAGCACAGCTCGTCTTTAAGATACGTTGCATCATCATAGAATACAGCAACACCCGCCACCTTAGATAAAAGGGATATTTCATCGCCTTGAAGCTGCTTGGGGTAACCGCTGCCATTGAGGCTCTCAAACATCATAGAAACAGTTTTAAGCACTTTGGGGTGAACGTCACTGATGCCTCGTAATATTGTCATGGTTTGTTCAACAATAATTTGTCCAACACCCGAGTGAGTAAAGTCTCCCGCCTTGCTTGACAGTAGAATTTTGGGCAATGTTAGACGCCCAACGTCTCTCAGCATGACGCTTAGAGCAATAATACGTAAGTTAGCTTTACTCAGGCCTAAGTGTCGGCCAAACACCACTGCCCATGATGCCGAACGCAGCAAATAATAGAAAGGATCTTTTTTATCGGTTTTTCGTACTCGCATTAACCACATAAATGCATCAGGGTTGCGACTAATACTGTCGACCACAGCGTAAACTGCTTCGCTAAATGGTTTAAGTAAATAGGTGGTTTTTTTTGTGACCTGCCCCATAATCACACCTATGTCTCGCATAAGTGTATTGTAAGCATCATGAGCAATAGGCAATTCTGCTGCCAAAGGTTGGACGTTTTTATAGACCGCGCTGTCGACGCATAGAGGCTCTAACGAACCTCTATAAATATCTGGGGAGTCGACAGCTAATGTCCTATCTTCGAAAAGGTTACTATCTGTTGGCGGGATGCCTTTAATAGTATCAATATAAACGTATTGGCAATGCACATTTAATCTTTTCATTTCCGAACGATCACGGACATAAAAACCTTTAATAGGAAACGGGGTGTTTTCCCAAGGTCTATCAAGGCGGGCAATATACATTCCCAACTCAATTTGGCTGACATTTATTTTTATTGGTTTACTATTCACCTTCCTTTCCTATAGCAGTCACTGCGTCATTAAGTGACGCTTATTTAATGGGTCGCGTGAAGCTCTCCAATGATTACGCTAATAACTATCACCCCACTAGTGATAGGCTTCTGACAACTCATGTACGGCGGTAAAAAACGCACCTACATTTTCAGGTTTTGCTTGTGGTGTAACACCATGTCCCAAGTTAAACACATGGCCATTACCTTTACCATAAGCAGTCAAAATGCTTTTCACTTCTTCTCGAATACGCTTTGGGCTCGTATACAGAATGGCGGGGTCCATATTACCCTGTAACGCCACCTGTTGGCCAACTTGTTGTCTGGCTTGCCCTATATGGGTTGTCCAATCAAGCCCAAGTGCGTCGGCACCTGTATCAGCCAACGAAGACAACCACTGTCCACCTCCTTTAGTAAATAAAATCACCGGCACATGTCGGCCATCACTTTCTTTAATCAATCCATCTACTATGCGTTGCATCGGCGATAGAGAGTAACGATGATAAGCATCATGAGATAAAGCGCCACCCCACGAATCAAATATCTGTACCGCCTGTGCGCCCGCTCTAATTTGCGCATTCAAATAAGCGGTTATTGACACGACTAACTTATCAATCAGTAATTCAAATGCTTCGGGCTGCGTATACATCAGCTCCTTCGTACGTGCATAATCTTTACTCGACCCGCCTTCCACCATATATGTCGCTAAAGTCCACGGACTGCCGGAAAAACCGATCAACGGTACACGTCCATTCAATTCTCGACGGATAAGTGCCACTGCATCTGTCACATATGAAAGATCTTTAGCCATATCAATAATAGGCAATGCGTCAATATCACTAGCACTATGGACTGTTTTGGAAAACTTAGGACCTTCTCCTGTCTCAAAATATAAGCCAAGTCCCATAGCATCAGGGATAGTTAGGATATCTGAAAACAGGATTGCTGCGTCAATCTCGGGGTAACGGTCTAATGGCTGCAGTGTCACCTCACATGCCATTTCCGGATTACCACACAAGCCCATAAAATCGCCCGCTTTGGCGCGAGAAGTACGGTATTCTGGCAAATAACGACCCGCTTGGCGCATCATCCATACAGGCGTTCTATCGACAGGTAGGCGCATTAACGCGCGAAGAAAACGATCGTTTTTTAACTCTGACATGCGGTTTTATGACTCCATAGTAACAGGGGCGTTATTGTAGCCTAACTACCCTTGATCGTCATTGAGCATAAGGCATTCCATATAAACGTTATTGCGGGCTTGATAGAGGAAAACTATAGATTAAACAGGCAGAAAAGGGATCAGAAAATACACACCATTCATTAAGGCAAGACCAACAATGACCGAAAACGTCAACTGCATACCTAGTACACGCTTTTTGATGTCTTCTTTCAATATGCCTCGAGCATGGATAACTCGCCCCAGCACGAATGCGATACCAAACACATGTATCAGAACACTGTACCCACCATTAGACTCCACCCCAAACATTAGCAGGAGGGTTATGGGAATATATTCAGTGGCATTAGCATGAGCGGATCGCGCAATGGTCAACTCACTCACTCCGCCATCAGCGAAAACAACTTTATTTTTACGTCTTGAACGAATAACAATAATAGACAAAAAAACAATCAACAGGGCTAAGATTGAGGTGTATAACGCAGATATCCACATAACGACTTACCTAAAATGAATACAATGGGATTATAAGCAGCGCTTTTCTTGTAGCTGTGCTTCGGAATCAATGCACATGTCTAAATCTTTTAACATGCCATTTTTAATACTATAAATCCAACCATGCAATGAGACCTCGGCACCCTGCTCCCAGGCTGACTGTACAACAGTTGAACTGCCAACATTGATAACTTGCTCTATAACATTCAACTCACACAAACGATTAAACTGCTGATCTTCACTTAATGACTCTAGTTCATCTTTATGGAAACGAGCCACATCCTTGATGTGCCCCAACCAATTATCTATCAAGCCATGAGACTGGCCATCCATAGACGCCTTTACGCCTCCACAACCATAGTGCCCACAGACAATAATATGTTTCACTTTAAGTACTTCAACAGCAAACTGCACTACTGACAAACAATTTAAATCAGTATGAACCACTACATTGGCAATATTACGGTGAACAAAGACCTCTCCAGGAAGGAGGTTGACAATTTGATTGGCGGGAACTCGGCTATCAGAACAACCGATCCATAGATATTCTGGCGCTTGCTGGGTAGAAAGCTGGGAAAAAAAGTCTGGATGCTCTAGTTTAATCGCATCAGCCCATTCCTCGTTACGATCAAACAAATGCTTTAATGTTTTCAATGCCTATACTCTCGATTATTTGTGGCGCGATGATTAGTGGCGACAGTTAATCAGGCATAATAAAACATTAAAATGCGAATGAACAGGCAATAAAAAAGGGCTAAAAGCCCCTTTTTTATTTTTAGTCGATATAGCGTTCAGCACCAACGAAATACTAACAATAGTAAAGTATCGTCAACGTAAACTGAGCTACACGTCTAAATAATCGAGTATGCCTTCTGCACCTTGTCGGCCCTCCCAAATTGCTGTCACTACCAAATCAGAGCCTCGGACCATATCCCCACCGGCAAAGACTTTCGGGTTGCTGGTTTGAAACTTATACGCCTGCTCTTCGGGCGCAACAACACCGCCCCAATTATTCACATTAATATTTTTTTCGTCAAACCACGATGCTGGGTTAGGAGTGAAGCCGAAGGCTACGAGCACGACATCAGCAGGAACAATTTCTTCACTGCCTTCAATCACCTCTGGACGACACCGACCGTTTTCATCGGGCTCACCGAGTTGCGTTTTTACAAATTTAACACCTTCGACCTTATCCTTGCCAACGATCCCGACTGGCTGACGATTAAATAAGAATTCCACACCTTCTTCTTTTGCATTAACGACTTCGCGTTTTGAGCCAGGCATATTTTCTTCATCTCGACGATACACACAGGTCACACTGTTTGCACCTTGACGAATAGACGTGCGATTACAATCCATCGCAGTATCGCCACCACCTAGAACAACTACTCGCTGATCTTGCACGCTAATATAGTCTTCGGGTGATTTTTCAAAACCTAAGTTGCGGTTTACACTGGCCACCAAAAAAGGCAACGCATCATAAACGCCATTCAGGTCTTCACCCTTAAAACCGCCCTTCATATAAGTGTATGTGCCCATACCCATAAAGACAGCGTCGTACTGCTCAAGTAGCTCGTCAATATAAATGTCTTTGCCTATCTCGGTATTCAAACGAAACTCCACACCCATTTCCGTGAAAATTTCTCGACGACGTGACAACACTGATTTTTCTAATTTGAATTCGGGAATACCAAATGTCAGTAGCCCGCCAATTTCTGGATACTTATCAAACACGACGGGCTTAACGCCGTTACGCACTAAAACATCCGCACAACCAATACCCGCTGGCCCAGCACCAATAATAGCCACTTTTTTGTCGGTAGGGATAACGTGTGACATATCAGGCTTCCAGCCCATCGCAAATGCGGTATCTGTAATATACTTTTCAGCATTACCGATAGTGACTGCACCAAAACCATCATTCAGTGTACAAGCGCCTTCGCACAAACGATCTTGCGGACAAACACGTCCGCACACTTCGGGTAAAGAGTTGGTCTGATGACTCAGCTCTGCAGCTTCAAAAATATTGCCTTCGGTAATTAAGCTTAACCAATCAGGAATGAAATTATGCACCGGGCACTTCCATTCACAATACGGGTTACCACAATCTAAGCACCGATGAGACTGGTCAGCGACTTCTTCCTTGGTGTATGGCTGATATATTTCCACAAACTTTGTGGTGCGCGACTGGATATCTTTTTTCTGTGGGTCTTGTCGACCGACATCAATAAACTGAAAATCATTTTGTAAGTGTTGAGTCATAATGCGTTACCTTCACTCGCGGCAATTACGCCACCTGCTTTTGTACTGATACGATCAATGCTAGTGTCCATATTTGACGAGATTAATAGCGCCTCAACATTGGACGCTATTGGCTTCACCAAAACAAATTGACTAGATGCCATACCAAAATTATCTAATAAATATTGGCCCCACTGACTGTTTGTTTCTTCAACAAACTCCGCCAATATATCGCGCAAGTGCGCAACATGGCTTGCCATATTAGGTTCATCAAAACGACATAGGTCGGTTAGCTCGGGGTTGTGCCTCTGCGCTAATTGATTTTTCGCATCGTAAACATAGGCAAACCCACCAGTCATACCTGCACCAAAGTTAACACCGGTTTCACCTAGAATAGTCACTTGCCCACCGGTCATATATTCGCAGCAATGATCTCCTGCGCCTTCAACAACAGCATGCACACCCGAGTTTCTTACTGCAAAGCGTTCGCCAGCGCGGCCAGCGGCAAACAGCTTACCGCCTGTTGCACCGTATAAGCAGGTGTTACCGATAATGCTGGTTTCTTGGGTCTTAAATTCAGAGCCTTTAGGAGGAGAAATGACAATCTTTCCACCTGCCATGCCTTTACCCACATAATCGTTAGCATCGCCCTGCAAATATAAATGTAAACCGCCCGCATTCCACACTCCGAAGCTTTGACCTGCAATACCCGTTAGCTGTAAAACAACAGGGTGGCTTTCCATACCATGATTCCCATAACGCTTTGCAATTTCTCCTGACAAACGCGCCCCTAAGGAGCGATCACAATTGGTGGTAACGTAAGTAAACTCTCCACCCACTTTCGATTCTATACTCGGTAAAATATCACTGACCATCTGTTCTGCTAACGCACCTTGATCAAAGGGGGTGTTTTTTTCGACTTGGCAAAATTGCGGTTTACTTTTCAGTAAGTCATCGCTATAGATAATGGGACTTAAATCTAATTTCTTTTGCTTGTTGGTTTTTCCTTCTATGGCTTCCAGTAAATCAACTCGACCAATCAATTCTTCTAATGATCGAACACCAATACTGGCCATCCACTGACGGGTTTCTTCTGCAATAAAGCGGAAGAAGTTCATCGCCATTTCCACGGTGCCTTTGTAGTGATTGCTACGTAAATCTTCACGCTGAGTAGCCACGCCCGTCGCGCAATTATTTAAGTGGCAAATACGCAAATATTTACATCCCAGCACAACCATGGGGCCGGTACCAAAACCAAAACTTTCTGCACCTAAAATAGCCGCTTTAACGACATCAAGCCCAGTTTTCAAACCGCCATCTGTTTGTACTCGCACTTTGTCGCGCAAGTCGTTGGCGCACAACATTTGATGCGTTTCACTTAAGCCTAGCTCCCACGGAGAACCTGCGTAGTGAATAGAGCTTAGTGGGCTCGCAGCCGTACCACCATCGTAACCAGAAATAGTGACGAGATCGGCGTAAGCTTTCACCACGCCGGTAGCAATCGTACCAACACCTGGACGAGCGACTAACTTAACAGATACCAACGCATCTGGATTAACTTGCTTTAAATCAAAAATAAGCTGAGATAAATCTTCGATAGAATAAATATCGTGATGAGGCGGCGGCGAAATTAATGTTACGCCAGGTACGGAGTAACGCAAACGCGCAATCAGTTCATTGACCTTACCCCCGGGCAATTGACCACCCTCGCCAGGCTTTGCGCCCTGTGCGACTTTAATCTGTAACACTTCGGCATTCACCAAGTAGTGCGGTGTGACGCCAAAACGACCCGATGCGACTTGTTTAATTTTAGAATTTCTTTCGGTGCCGTAACGCGCTGGATCTTCACCACCTTCACCGCTGTTAGAGCGCCCACCTAATCGGTTCATCGCCTCAGCAAGTGCTTCATGGGCTTCTGGGGACAAGGCACCAAGAGACATGCCCGCAGAGTCAAAACGAAGAAGAATAGCTTCAATCGGTTCGACCTCCTCGATAGAGATAGAGGATAGATCATCACGTAAATGCAGCATATCGCGCAAAGTAGCAATGGGGCGGTTATTAATTAACTCCGCCACAACTAACCAATCTGCAAAATCACCTGTGCGTACTGCTTTATGCATTCCCTGAATCACATCGGGATTATAGGCATGGTACTCCTGCCCATGAACGTACTTTAACAAGCCACCCTGGGCGATGGGTTTACGTGGTTTCCACGCATCATTTGCCAGTATTTTTTGGTCATCTTCAAGATCGACAAAACCTGCACCTTGAATCCGGCTAGGCGTACCAACAAAGCATAAATCAATAATTTCATCCGCCAGACCAACTGCTTCAAATAGTTGCGCGCCACGGTAAGAGGCGATAGTCGATATCCCCATTTTAGATAAGATTTTCATCAAGCCTTTATTAATGCCCTGCATATAATTCAGATAAGCGTCTACCGTGTCGACCGTCACTTGCCCGCTTGCAACGAGGTCATTAATAACACTAAAACTTAAATAAGGGTAAACCGCTGTTGCACCGAAACCGATAAGGGTTGCCAAATGATGTGAATCACGAGCGGTTGCCGTGACAGCGATAATGTTGACATCGCAGCGCAAGCCTTCGTTAATTAAGCGATGATGCACTACGCCAGTAGCGAGTAATGCATGTATCGGCAGCATACCTTGTGGAATATCTTCATCGGATAACACGACAATAGAAATACCTTGGCGCGCAGCAACTGCGACACTATTGCTCAGGTCTTTAACGGCTTGATGTAGATCTTTTTCTGTCGGATTGTAAGATAATGAAAATACTTGTTTCGGGTGATGCCCGCCACAAAGCTCGATAAAAGATTGATAGATAGCAGGCGATAACACTGGTGATTTAATAATGACACGCTTTGCATGCGCCTCAGTCTCGGCATACACCGATAACTCCTTACCTAAGCATGTCTCCAGAGACATCACTATAGCCTCTCTCAGAGGATCAATGGGTGGGTTGGTTACCT
>JBLHVX010000062.1:0-10442 GCA_047628835.1 Granulosicoccus sp. | reverse complement strand
CGCCTTCAGCTAACGATGACTCGGGATAATGCACAATCTTGTCTCGATCAAAATATTGCTTCACACCCAAGCCGTCACAGCTAGGGCATGCGCCAGCAGGATTGTTAAAGGAAAATAATCGTGGTTCTAGTTCACTAAGTGAGTAGTCACATATGGGGCAGGCGTGCTTAGATGATAGAAGTTGGTCGTCTCTATCGCCATCCATAAAATTAACCAGCAGCAAGCCGGTTGACAGTGTCAGTGCCGTTTCAATAGATTCTGCTAGACGTAGTTGTAAATCAGCGCGGACTTTAAAACGGTCAACCACGACTTCAACAGTATGTTTTTTCTTTTTATCTAATTCAGGGGTGTCGTCTAAATCGACTACGGTGCCATCGATACGCACACGAATAAAACCATCGCGGCGCAGTTGTTCAAACACATGTAAATGTTCGCCCTTACGGTCGCGCACAATGGGCGCAAGCAGCATTACCTTTGTGTCCTCGGGCAGCTCAAGAACAGTGTCGACCATCTCGCTAATCGTTTGTGCTGACAGCGGTACACCATGCTTCGGGCATCGAGCTTCGCCAACGCGTGCATAAAGTAAGCGTAGATAATCATAAATTTCGGTAATCGTGCCGACCGTGGAACGAGGGTTATGCGATGTAGATTTTTGCTCAATCGAAATCGCTGGGCTTAACCCTTCAATATGATCAATGTCGGGCTTTTCCATCATCGACAAAAACTGTCTGGCGTAAGTCGATAGCGACTCAACATAACGTCGTTGCCCTTCGGCATACAGCGTATCGAATGCTAAAGATGACTTGCCCGAGCCAGAGAGACCAGTAATAACGATAAACTTATCGCGGGGAATGTCTAGATCAATGTTTTTCAGGTTATGGGTGCGTGCACCGCGAACTATAATTGTATCCACTGCAAAGTCTCAGATAGTAAGTTAATCAGCCATTATAGGCTTCCACCCATCATAGGCAAGGAGATAAACCCATGAAAAGTAAACTTGTCGTTAAGAGTTGTTCGTCTCGCTGGTAGCATTGGTTTGCTCTTGATAGAATGCCCCACTATCTGAGTCAGTCAGTCTATTACCTAGTTACCTATCTTCTATATAATATATGTCATCAACCATTCCTGCAGCATCACAAGTTCGTGTTATCAGCTCACTCACATCGCTCTATATATTGCGCATGTTGGGTTTGTTTATGGTGCTACCGGTATTATCTCTAGCGGGAGATGAGTACAGTGGCAGCAATACTTTTTTGTTGGGGGTTGCCTTAGGTATTTACGGGCTCACGCAAGCCTTACTGCAAATCCCTTTTGGTTTACTCTCGGACCGCTTCGGTCGCAAAATACTCATTAGCATCGGCTTAATCTTATTTGCGCTAGGCTCGTTTGTGGCCGCCACATCCAATAGCGTTAGCGGCTTGATTCTTGGCCGCGCATTACAGGGCGCAGGCGCCATTGCGGGTGTCATCATGGCGATGGTGGGCGACTTAACTACAGTAGAAAATAGAACCAAGGCAATGGCCTCGATAGGCGCGTCGATTGGTGTCGCCTTTGCGCTGGCGCTGGTGATTGGCCCATGGGTCTCCTCTTATAGTGTGATGGGGTTGTCGGGGGTTAAATTATTGTTTGCCGCGACGGTATTATTATCATTTATCGGTATGGTGATTTTGTTAGTTGTCGTGCCCGATGTCTCATCCGTTCAGCAGCGCACCTCGCAATTATCCATGGTGCAGCTCAGCCGTGTGATGGCCGACAAGCAATGTCAGTTATTGTATTTAGGCGTATTCGTGTTGCACTACGTATTAATGGCCTCGTTTATTATCATGCCGCTATTGCTAGAGCAGGTAGATATTCTTCAGGCCAGTCATGCTTGGGTCTATTTAACCGTGATGTTGTCATCCTTTGTGGTGATGGTGCCGCTGATGATCATCGGCGAGAAAAAGCGGCTAGTAAAGTGTATTGTGCAGTTGGCCATTGGTTTGTTAGCGATCACTATGCTGATTATGGCGATAGCGTATCAACATGTTTATGGTCTACTGGCGTGCTTGTTTCTATTCTTTGTGGCCTTCAACTACCTAGAGGCCAACCTCCCGTCGTTACTCACAAAAACATTACCTGCAGATAGCAAAGGTGCAGGCTCGGGCGTATTTGCTACTTGCCAATTCTTAGGCGCAGCGCTAGGCGGTATCGTCGGTGGCGCGCTTTACGCACATGTCGGTTTGGTGGCATTGCTACTGTCTGCCTTTGTGTTGTTAGTCATATGGCTAGTGGCTATAAGAAAGATGCGGGCTCAGGTCGCATCGGCGTAAGCAGAGTAAAGACCTATCGACGAAATGTGATAACATAAGCGCCATTAACAATCTCATAAGCACACAGGCTTATATCGTGCTCACGGGTACTTATATAAGAGACATAACAGAAATACAAATACAATAAGAGGATAGGCGGATGGCCAGAGGAATTAACAAAGTCACAATCGTAGGTAACCTAGGTAATGACCCAGAAGTAAAATACATGCCATCAGGCGGTGCAGTGGCAAACATTAGTGTTGCCACGTCAGAAAGCTGGAAAGACAAACAAACCGGTCAGCCCCAAGAACGTACCGAATGGCACCGTATTGTATTCTTTAATCGTCTAGCAGAAGTCGTAGGCGAGTACTTAAAGAAAGGTTCGCAAGTGTATGTAGAAGGTTCATTGCGCACGCGTAAATGGCAAGATCAAGGCGGTCAAGATCGTTACACTACCGAGATTGTCGCTAGCGAAATGCAAATGCTAGGTGGCCGTCAAGGTGGCGGCGGCATGGGCGGCGGTGCAGATATGGCTTATGACCAAACACCTTCTTACGGTGGCGGAGCGCCAGCCGGTGGTGGTCAGCAGCCGCCAAATCAAAATCAGCCAAACCACTCTCAGCCAAATCAAAGCCAAGCACCTCAGCAGCAGCGCCCCGCAGCGCCACAAGCTGCTCCAGCACCTGCGCAAGGTATGGATAGCTTTGATGATGATATTCCTTTTTAAGGAATACCATTGTGCATAATAAAACGTAGTATAAAAAGCCTCTGTTATCAGGGGCTTTTTTGTTGGTAATCGAAAGATAATCCGTTGAACGAGATATTTGAGTTGGTAGCGGGTGGGTTGGTGGCACAGTCGTCAATATTTCTACTCGAGAAGACAGCAGCCCTATGACCCAAGATATGAGACGGCATTTTCCTCATGTGATCGTGTAGGTAGGGCAAGTGCTGTTAAAGGTATGGTTTTAATGAGAACAAAAAACACAATGAATAAAATGGCCCACATGGGAATGTTAATCGGCCCCATTAAAACGGCTCTCTTGGCACCACGACATGTTAAGCGCCTGTCCCCGAAAACGGTTGTTTAATGCTGCTTAAAGTGCCAATGTGGTAATTGGTGTTGAATAGCTGGGGGCTACAAGTTAATCTTCTTGTTTTGGTTTAAATAAATATCTGCTTACCCAAAGTGGACATTGGTTGGGTAAATGATTTATGGGGATTCTGCCAAGAAAGCCTATTTGTGATCATGTGGATAAAGCCAACCGTAAAACACAAGCCCACTTTGACTGTGTGGCGTGTGGCTATCAAAACAATGGGATGTGGTAGGTACGATCAATGTTTTAGCGCGGGGCACCTCGTTCTAGCCTGTGGATAGACGGCGTTAGCTGGCTCAATGAAGCAGGAACTGAAAGCGGCGTGAGTCGTTTTGAATCGGCTTCTCTTTGGGGAGGTAAGGATGTCAACCCCGGAATATCAACAAACCCCTTTCGAGTATGTAAGTATGACAGGTAAAAAGGCTCTTATCGTAGACGATTCCAAACTGGCACAGTTTGTTCTTAAAAGAATGCTGACTGAACATAATATAGTCGTTGACATGGCGGAATCCGCTGAAGAAGCGCTGGGTTATTTGGTGCATGAAAAGCCTGATGTTATTTTTATGGATCATACTATGTCTGGCATGAATGGCTTGCAAGCCCTAAAAGTCATTAAAGGCAACCCCGACACCGCAATGATCCCCGTTATGATGTACACCTCCCAAGATAATGGGCTCTATATGAGTCAAGCGCGGGCCCTCGGTGCGATTGATATATTGCCCAAACAGCTAAAGCCTGTAGAGCTTGAGAAGGTATTGCTAAAGCTTAACCTAGCCTCAACAAGCCTCAAAACGACACCAGAAATCACAGATACTGACGAAGAGATTACACCCACCCAATTTGCTGCCAACGAGCAAGCTGCGACCAATGATACCGAAGAACTCTCAAAATTGGTCCGTGAAGCTGAAGCGGTGCTTGAAAAAGAAACTCTTAAACAATTCGTGCATCAGGAATTAGAAAAGCAAAGCCACCATTTTTCCACTATTCTTAAAAATATCAACAATCACTTAGAAGAGCTATCCTCACAAGGGCCAAAAACCTCTCTCGATGCACTACTTGATGATATTCCAGTTCGTACACAACGCAGTAATATACTATGGCCGCTGCTCTTTTTAGTCGGAACAATTACTTTCGGTGGACTCTATCATCAACTTAATCACTCGGCGAATACCCTTAAAGCAGTAGCCGCAACACCTCCTCCACCTTATAGTAATGCCGCTTCCGCCGAAACTCGTGCAAACAGCAATGCCAATATCGATCAAGCAACAACAACCGCACTACTCGCCGCCCTTGAAAGCAGCCTCAACTTCAATAATGAAACACCTTACGGAACAGCGTTATTAGGTGACAAAGCTCTGCAAAAACTCTTTAGCATTACCACATCGCTTACTACCACTAATTTCCATGGCGAGCTGAGAATTATTGCCCATACAGGTGTTTTTTGTTTAGCGAACAATGGACAGGGTGAGCTGATACTCCCAGAAGAAAGCATCTTGGCGAGTGAGTGCCAAGTAGTCGAGCCTATAATGGAAATAGAACAAATAGCCACGCCTAAATTATTACAGTTTGTTAATGATATTAATATCGACCCCAACAAGCATTTTATTATCACGCTAGAATCTCAAGGGGGTACCGAACCCAGGGCCCACTACCCCAGCATATCGCTTAAAACGCTGGCAAAGCACTGGAATCAAATTGCTCAATATAACCGGCGCGTTGAGTTTATACTTAACGAATTAAATTAGTAATCTAAGGCCTTTTACCTTTCTCTTTTACGTAATGTCGGCTTCTGGCCGTAAGCGTACGTTTTGGTCAAAGCTCCTTACGGCCCTCAGCGGGCATAGCAGTTGTGTGGCACAAACGCGGGGGCGTTAACCTAAACCTCAATATCATTACTAGTGAGCACCGTCTCACTATAGGTGAGCTGACGAGTTTGTTGGAGAAATTAACACTGTAATCGAAGAGGTAGAGTGCTTGATCCTAAACTTACCCTGTTATCTTCTTTTGGTTATGGTGGATAGCTATAAAACCACACCAATATGAAAAAAATATTATTTGTTTGCGGCCAGAATAAACTGAGAAGCCCTACTGCTGAGTTTGTGTGTTTCTTCAAATCCAGAGTGGGAGGTTAGGTCGGCAGAGCGGAAAAACAATTCTGATGTGCAGATAGGTGTTGAAGATGTGGAATGGGCCGAATATATCTTTGTGATGGTGAATTCCCATAAGGGAAAGCTTTAAGATAAGTTTAAGGCGGTTCTTAATCATCAAAAGGTTATTTGTTTAGGCATACCAGATGATTATCAGTATATGGATGAAACGTTAGTCGCGCTCCTTGAGCGGAAAGCCCCCGATTTAGTTAAGTAAGGTGGGCTCATGGGCCGTTTCCCCCGCATATACGTCCAATATTCATACCCTTGGTGAAATGTGCTAATGTTATAGTTTATATGGCGTAATCGCTATTCGACTGCCAGTTCCAGAAGCCGTTATTAGGCTAGGTGAGGGGCAATTTCTTTCTGAGTTAACATTATTTGATGAGGGTGCTATGGATAATAATAAGCTGTTACTGGTGTTTGAAAAAACGGTAAAGGACATTAATCGCGAAGTGATTAATACTCAGTTTGAGCAACTGACGATTGAGAGTATAACGCCAGCCATTAATTTAGTCGCAAGGGCCCGCGCCGATTACCTGAAAGAGTTGTTTGATGTGGCTAATGAATTCCCCGATACCTTGCCCCCCGCCGAGCGAGTAGGAAAGCTTAAGGATCATCGGGTGCGTTATGAAGAGCTTATTGCTGCATCGCAAGCGTTAGAAATAGCGATTCAAAGAAACTATTTGGATGTGCTATTGTAAAATATTTTGATCCTTTATGAAAATAAAAATATGTACTAGTAAGTCAGCATAGATTAACAATGGATATTTACTCTCTCGTCAAAACGCTACATATTCTCAGTGCCACGGTACTGTTTGGTACGGGCTTAGGCATCGCCTTTTTTATGTTTCGTTCAATGTTTACTAACAGCATTAACGAAAAACTCTACGCGGCAAAAACTACGGTATTAGCCGATTATCTGTTTACCTTTCCCGCCGCAATTATTCAACCTATTAGTGGTGCATGGTTAGTGTGGAAAGCCGGTTTTGATTGGGGCAGCACGTGGCTTGTCATCACTTATATCATCTACGGGGTCGCCGCATTGTGTTGGTTACCGGTTGTTTGGTTACAAATAAAAATGAAAAAAATTTTAGTGGCTTGCGCACACGACAATACCGACCTTCCTGAATGTTATCATGGCTACTTTAGATACTGGTTTATATTAGGCTGGCCAGCATTTGTTGGTTTGGTCGTTGTATTTTTTCTGATGGTACAAAAACCGATATGACGAATAAAATCTCTCCCCAAGGTATATGGTTTGTTTACGATGGCGAATGTCCATTATGCCAGCAGGCCGCGCTAGCATTCCGCATTAAAGAAGCCTACGGCACACTTCATCTCCTGAATGCGCGGGAGAACGCTGATCATCAACTGATGCAAAAAATTAATGCAGAGGGGTTGGATTTAGATGAGGGGATGGTGATTTTCGATGGCGAACATTTCTATCATGGTAAAGACGCCTTACGTTTTATGGCCAAGTATAGTGATAACAAGGGCCTATTTAATCTAGCGACAAAAGCACTGTATTGGTCAGAGGGGCTGGCCAAGCTCACGTATCCTTGGCTACGTGGTGTACGTAATGCATTGTTGAGTAGAAAACAGGCGCGCATAAAGAACTCTGTTGATAAAAAAATGTGGCTTATTGATAACTTGAACTTGCAGGACGAGCCTATTTTTAAGCGGATATTTGGTTCGGACTGGGATAAGTTGCCGACAGTTATGCATAAGCATTATGCGAACAAACCGTATACTCAAGATGTTACCGTCGTCGAGGGAACATTAGATGTATCTTGTTCTGGCCCTTTTAAATACCTTGCACCAGCATTTTGGTTACTTCGTGGTATTCCTCCTGCGAATGAAAAAAATGTGCCAGTGACGGTGCGGTTTGAAAGTGACCCCGCGACACAATCGTTCACGTTTAACCGCGTGTTTGGGTTTGCTCAGCGTAAACCATACAGCTTTCGTTCGCGGATGATTCGAATTAAAGACAATGAAGTCATAGAAATTATGCGTTCCGGTTTTTGCTGGCGTATGCATTGCATGTGGGAAGACAACCGAGTGAAGTTAAATCACCAAGGCTATGCCTTATATCTTTTTGGTCATTTTATCCCGCTGCCATTAACGGCGTTAATAGGTGCCGGTAATGCAGAAGAAATAGCGATAGATGACGACAACTTTGAAATGAGAGTAGAGATTACTCATCCTTGGTGGGGTAGTATTTATCAATACAAAGGGCGGTTTACAGTGAAGGCAGCGCCATGACTCAGCGTGTATTAATTATTGGTGGTTATGGCAACTTCGGGCGTTTTATTGCTAAAACACTCGCCAAAGAAAGCAATATCCAAATCATTATTGCTGGTCGATCGCTCGACAAGGCTAAGGCGATGGCCGACGCAATTGGAGAAAATACAGAAGTACATAATGTTGTCGAAGCCGTTAGCATGGATATCACCCGAAATCTGAGCAAGTCACTAGCCGCTGTTAAGCCTAGTGTGGTCGTTCATACGTCGGGCCCATTCCAATATCAAGCTTATGATGTGGCAAAAGCCTGTATAGCACAGGGCGCACACTACATAGACTTGGCCGATGGCCGTGAATTTGTAGCGGGTATTAGCAAGCTTAACAGTATTGCTAAGGCAAAAGGTTTGTTGCTGATTAGTGGGGCAAGTTCAGTGCCGTGCTTAACCTCGGCATTAATAGATGATTATAAACCCGCATTTGCCACGCTAGAATTACTCGATTATGGCATCACTACCGCGCAAAAAACGACTCGCGGATTGGCCACTACAGCGGCGATCTTAGGCTACACCGGCAAAGCTTTCACTACATTACTGGCAGGCAAGGTGAGCAAGGTATTTGGTTGGCAAGGCTTGCGTGCGCGTCAATACCAAGGCTTAGGTTGGCGGCTATTAGGTCACTGTGATGTGCCCGACTTAGCGTTGTTTCCCCAGCGTTACCCGAGTGTAAAAACCATACGATTTTATGCGGGCTTAGAAATTCCGTTTATACACATTACCCTATGGCTATTATCTTGGTTGGTGCGTGTGGGCGTAGTCCGTAGCTTACAACCAGCCGCGCCGTTGTTGCTGCGGCTCTCTTTTTTGTTTGACTGGTTTGGCACGGCCAACAGTGGCTTTCATTTAGAGTTGAAAGGTAAGGATGAACGTGGGAAAGAAAAAACAATCTTATTCGAACTTATCGCTGGCTCAGGCGATGGCCCCTACATACCTTGTATGCCTGCGATTTTAATGACTAAAAAAATAATTAATAAAACAGTGAGCGAGACGGGTGCTTACCCTTGTATGGGGTTTATCTCGAAAGATGAATATCTTGGCGCGCTTAAAGGTTTAGATATTTCATGGCATGTTACAGAAAAAATTGAATGAAGGTTTTTTAATAATATAAAATAACGCCTGAAATTTATACGGCTGCGGTTGAATACTTATGAATATAATCAATGAAAAAAATGGCGTGATACTAATAGCGGTAATATCTGTGGGGGTGCTGTCCATATTTTTGATGTTCGACGCCATTGCTCAAGATATGCGGTATCACAATTTTTCCGATACGGTGGCTTTTGTTTCTATCCCAAATGCACTCAACGTATTATCAAATATTCCATTTCTTATTGTGGGTATTGCAGGGTTGGTCGCTTTGGGAAGGCGAGGTGAGGCATCATTAAATATTGTTAAGTCGAGTAAGTGGTCATATTTTTTCTTGTTCTTGGGTTCTGCCTTAGTCGGTATAGGTTCAAGTTATTATCATTTGTGGCCCAGTAATGAAACGTTGGTGTGGGATCGCATCCCGATGACCATCGCATTTATGGGTTTATATTCAATCATTATTAGTGAATTTGTATCTGAAAAGCTAGGTAGACTGTGCCTTGTGCCTTTTTTATGTTTAGGGCTTGGATCGGTGTTGTATTGGTGGTTTACAGAGAGTCGAGGTGTGGGTGATCTTCGTTATTATGCGGTAGTGCAGTTTTTTCCCATATTAACTATTCCAATAATGCTGGTGTTTTTCAAATCAAAATTTAATGGTGTGTCAGGGTATTGGTTGTTATTAATGACGTATATTGCTGCCAAAGCATTTGAAACGTGGGATAGCCAAATACATAGTGTTTTGGGCGTGGTCAGTGGGCACAGCATAAAACATGTTTTGCCAGCTATCGGGCTTTACCTGTTGCTCAGAGCTTACAGAAAGAGATCCCTTGCCTAACGCAGCAGGGTCCTAGTCATACGAAGAAAAATCTGGCAACATATGTGGTAGTGCGTACTTGGAGCGCCTCCCGTCCGCGGCAAGGGATTATCCCACCATGTATTTTATAAATTGATATCAGCCTCTTTTCAGCCTGTTATCGCGGGCTCGGGCACACAATGAAAGGAGGTCTCTATGACCGCTTCACTACCTGCCAACCCCGATCTTAGCTTACTAAAAAAGCAGGCTAAAAAATTACTCAAGCAATATCGCAAAAATAGTACAGACGCCATTGATACTGTTGAATCGCTACACCCTAAACCTGCACACTTTACTGGCTTACGTGATGCCCAACTGGTGGTGGCACGTCACTATGGTTTCATAGATTGGAGTCAGCTATGTGATGCTGTGGCGGTTGCTGGTTACGCTGCGAAATCGTTAGCAGAAAAAGCTAAGCTATTTATACAGCTAGCCTGCGTGCAATATGGAGGTGATTGCTCTTTACGCAATTATCAACGGGCAGAGGAATTACTAACGCTTTACCCAGACATTGCAAAATTTAGTTTTTATACTGCATTGGTTGCTAACCATCAGGCAGCGGTATTGCGCTTTTTACAATCAAGCCCTCAATTAGCGACTAGCGTTGGTGGGCCACTTAATTGGCCCGTACTGCTGTACGCTACCTATAGTCGAATCCCAGAAAGCGCTAACTC
>JBLHVX010000061.1:0-10713 GCA_047628835.1 Granulosicoccus sp. | reverse complement strand
CCACGTAATTTTACCGCAATGACGCGTCTAGATCACAACCGCGCATTAACGCAATTGGCTCAAAAAACAGGCACTAGCATCAACGATATTGCTCAGCTAACGATCTGGGGCAATCATTCATCGACTCAGTACCCTGATATTCATCATGCTAAGGTTGATGGTAAGCCAGCAATGAGCTTGATTGATCAAGCATGGTATGAAAGTGATTTCATCCCTACCGTTCAGCAACGCGGCGCAGCGATTATTGCAGCACGTGGAGCATCAAGTGCTGCGTCTGCGGCTAATGCTGCGATTTTCCATATTCGTGATTGGGCACTAGGGACATCAGCAGATGATTGGACAAGTATGGGCGTATATAGTGATGGCAGCTATGGCATTCAAGAAGGCTTAATCTATTCTTTCCCTTGCGTATGTAAGAATGGCGACTGGGAGATTGTTCAAGGTGTTGAGCTGAATGACTTTTCTATTGAAAAAATGAAAGCGACTGAAAAAGAACTTGCAGAAGAGCGAGATGCGGTTGCTCACTTATTACCATAGGTGATAAAGCGTTAATTGTACGTTAGTTTAAAAAACGCGGGCTGGTCTCGCGTTTTTTATTGAGCGTTGATTTATACGGTGCGAGATTTATGCTCCGAAACGATCTATATCAAAACTATATCAAAACCATATCAAAACTATCTATATCAAAACTATCTATAGCGAGATAAGCCACAAACAGGAGAGCAGCATGACACACCCGAAGATAGGCAATAAGGCACCGGTATTTACGTTAACCAATCAACAGGGCGAAAAAGTGTCCCTAAAAGACTTTGCCGGTACCAAGAACGTGGTGTTGTACTTTTATCCTAAAGCATCCACTCCGGGTTGCACAGTTCAAGCTTGTGGTATTCGCGATACGCAAAAAGAGTTAGCGCATCGAGACACTGTGGTCTTCGGCGTAAGCCCTGATTCAGAAAGTAAGCTGCAAAAATTTATTGATAAACAAGCGTTGAACTTTGACTTGTTGAGTGATGAAGACCATACAGCAGCAGGCAAGTATGGTGTCTGGGCATTAAAGAAATTTATGGGTAAAGAGTATATGGGGATTGTTCGCACTACTTTCCTCATTAACAAAGAAGGGCGACTGGTTCACATAATGGATAAATTCAAAACGAGTAATCACCACGACGTTTTATTAGAAAGTATCGATAGTTACTTAGGAGAATAATTGTCCTAGAACCCTTTATTCTGAAGTAATGAGACTTGACGGGTAAAGGGCATAAAAAGGGGTGGTTATCGCGATTGAGTAACAGGGTTGTCACCTAATTCATCTTTTTTAGGGCTGTATCTTTTTTTTACAACATAAGAGCTCAATAAGAGGAGCGTCGTTGACTGTTTATTTTTTCTCTACATGCATATAATCAGTGATAAATGGTTCATGTAAGCAAGTAGCGAAGATCGAAATCAAGGGCGATTTCCCTTGATCAGCACAGTGTCAATCGCGGGTAATAAGACGCAGCTGATAATTAATTTAAGTGCTAATTGAGAGTCGCTTCAGTGATGTTGTTAGAAAATATTCTAACCTTGTCATGCTGTAATGGATCATTGATAGATTAAAACTAAGGAGTTTATTATGCCTGCCGCAAGTATTGCCCAAACGTCACCGTCTCAACACATCTTTAATAGAGAGAAGGTTTTAGATTCAGGTTATCAAGACCTGGAAAGGCTGCGAGGGCAAGCACGTATTCCTATTATGCACGGAACAGCTGGCCAAGTGCTAGAGTCACTTCAGCGTAGAATCGGGCGAGAGCCACTCGGTATTAGTGTTGTCTCTCAAAGTATGGGACTGTCTAAGCGCACCCTGCAGCGACGTCTCAAAGCACAAATGGTGCACTATGCGGGTCTTAGGGATCGTGTTAGATTCAATCATTCCATACGTTGTTTGCTCATTGAAAAAATGAGTGTTGAAGACACCTCAAAATTTTTAGATTTTTCTGATAGAACCAGTTTCACTAATGCCTTTAAGAGACTGTCTGGTTTGTCACCTAGCGTTTTTCGTAGATTATATCAAGATTATGTGTAAATGTTCGTGTTTACAGGCTTGATACAGGCCTGTATACCCCTCCTCATCCCCCCCATTATTATCTCATTTAATTCCCTAGTTTAATTGCCAGCCACATAGAAAGTCGGTAGAGTGTCGCCTAGTTTTTATTAATGATAATAAGAGGTCAGCATGTCATTTTTTATTCCTTCTGCGCACGCACAATCAGCTCCATCATCGGCACTCGGTGGCGATTTTTCTGGTTTATTACTTATCGCTGGCATGTTCGTTTTGATGTATTTTATGATCATCCGACCACAACGAAAAAGACAAAAAGAACAAAAATCACTGGTTGATGGTGTTTCTAAAGGTGATGAAGTGTTAACGACGGGTGGTATTTTAGGTAAAGTTACCAAAGTGGACGGCGACTACATGGTACTAGAAGTATCAAACAACGTAGAGCTTAAATTTCAAAAAGTATCGCTACATGCGGTACTACCTAAAGGTACTATCAAGGCCATATAAGCAAGGCCATATAAGCAAAGCTATACAAACATAGTCATTTAGGTTTAAGCTTTCGGGGTCTCATCTATGCCTAAAGAATTTGATAATAAATTAGTTATCGCTATATCATCTAGAGCATTATTTAATCTGGATGAAAGCCATCAGGTATATGTTAATGATGGCCTAAAAGCTTATTCTGAATATCAAATACAGCGAGAAAATGAGATATTGAAGCCAGGTAGTGCTTTTCCGCTGGTGGAAAAATTACTCTCATTAAATGGTTTGGGTGATGGCCACCCCCGTGTAGAGATTATTCTTCTCTCGCGTAACAGTGCCGATACGGGGTTACGAGTTTTTAACTCTATTCAGCACTACAAATTGAACATTTCAAGAGCTGCCTTCTCTGGTGGTGAGAGTCCTTATCGTTATATCGGTGCTTTCGGTTGCCATCTATTTCTGTCAACGGATGGAGAGGATGTTAGGCATGCGTTGGATAATGGTATTGCCGCAGCAACATTAATACCGGCTGATCAAAAAGGCAAAAAAATCACACAATTACGCTTTGCTTTTGATGGTGATGCGGTCATCTTTTCTGATGAAGCTGAGCGTGTATATAAGCAGCAAGGCTTAGAAGCATTTACCAAAAATGAGCAAGCCGCAGCCAAAAAACCACTGACAGGCGGTCCATTCAAAGACTTTTTATCAGCATTACAGCAATTACAAGCTGAGTTTACACAGGGTGATTGTCCTATACGCACAGCGTTAGTCACTGCCCGCTCTGCTCCCGCACACGAGCGTGTTATTCGAACATTGCGAGCGTGGAATATTCGAATTGATGAATCGCTATTTTTGGGTGGTTTAGCAAAAGGTGAATTTCTTAAAGCCTATGGTGCAGACGTCTTTTTTGATGACCAAGCACTCCATTGTGAATCAGCTAAAGAGCATGTCGTAGCGACAGGGCATGTGCCTCACGGTATAGCGAACGAATAATCCTCTATATTACAGGATAAATTTTACAGTTAGCTCTCCATAATCTAAACGTTTAGCCAATAAGGAAATATACAAAATTGGTTATAAAATGACCCCTGATAGATTAAAAAATCATTTCAAATATGTGCCTTTATAAAAGATAATTGAAGTATCTATTTTTGTAGTGTACTTAATGCTACATAATCAAAGGTAATGTTTATGTCAGGTTCCAATGCGATTGGCCAAGTCATCGGTATTCAAGGTGATAATAGTGTCCTGATTGTGCGCGCTTTAGCTGGAGAGCAGATTGTCGCTAAAGAGGGGGAGCTGATCGCTAAAGGTGACATAGTAATTGTTACGGGCACGGGGCATGTGCTGATTGATATTAATTATTCTGGTATTGAGGGCGTGGGTATCATTAGTGATGGCGAAATGGCCAAATTGGATGATGCTCTGCTGGATCGAATAGCCCCAATAATTGCCAGCTCCTCAGTAGACGATCCGGTGAATATTGGCGTTGAGCCGACACTGGATATTATCCAACTATTCAATCAGGCATCCCCTTCAGCAGGTGTCGATACGAGTGGAATTGAGCTCTCTCAAGTTAATAGCGAATCCCTGTTTCTTTTTGAGCGCACTAACGAAGAGTTATTGCCTGAAAGTGGTTTTGTAACAACATTCACCAGTGAAAATACAGAAGAAAAATCTCTTGTCGGAGAAGAAGCCCCATTAGTTCTTATCAACACTGTTGACGACATAGTGGCACAGGCACCTATTATTGAGGATATAGCAGCGAAGGCAGAGCCCGGGTCCACCGGATTATTATCTGCTTTTTATGACACTGCGGGTCTGGCTGCATTGACAGATAACACAGCGGCAGATATTGAAGGTTCAGGTCTATTAGGCGCCAGCTCATCAGTCAATACACGTCTGGCAGCTGGTTTTGGTGAAGATACAGTTAATTTACTCAGTAATCCAGAGTCACAATCCTTAGGTATGGGTGGAGACGATCTATATGCTGTAACCGGTCTTATTTACTTGGCAGCTGGTCATGAGTATGAGTTTTCCGGTATCCGTGACGATGCCCTACATATCGAGATGGGTGGTCAGGTGATGGTGACAACCGTGGGTAATTCCTATGGTAACTTTAACTCGGGAATTAACGATGCTGCTAGTGCTGCAGCGACTTATACAATATCAACTTTTTCGGCTCCAGCGGACGGTTACTATACCCTCGAAGCGTATGTTGGTAATACTTTTGGCTCGGGTAATATTGCGTTGAGCTTGTCGGATAATGGCGTAATACAGACGTTGAGTACCGAAAATTATCAATTATATACGGGGCTTGAAGATTTACTCGCTGTTGGCGCCCGCTTTGATGAATTTGAATCTAATGTCACGGGATCAGCTGCCGCAGAGCATTTTACGAGTACTGGAATCACAGGTGCGGTGACCACACTAGCAACAAGTACTGATGGTGGTTATTTTCCGGTGTTTCCTACCGCTGATGTAGTAGGGACGCTGGCAAGTATTGATTTATCAGGTTTGTCGGTATCTGTCAAAGGGGCAGATACGCTAACGGAATTATTGTTGGGGATTCCTATAGGTGCGGTGCTCAGTGATGGTAGTAATAACTATACGGCCACACTCGCAGCGACAAGTGTGAATGTGGTTAGCTGGAATCTCGATACACTGACGGTTAATTTAAGTGCTGTCAGTCCGCCGCCAGCAGCAAGCTCGACAGTCGATATCACCGTGGATGCGACGGCGACTTCTACAACTTTTGACACAGCTAATACCAATGGTACCTTTACCCTTGGTATTTTACCCGATAGTTATAATGAAGATAGTAGCAATGGCGGTAATGCAGTAGATGCGACTATTAGTGGTAGCATCGTTGATGGTGATGATGATTTAGTGTTGGGAAGTAGTGCTGACGATACTTTAACCGCGGGTACTCAAGGTGGTGTTGTGCTACAGGGTTTTGCTGGTGATGACACTATTACAGGTGGTGATAATGATCTACTTGATGATACTAAAAATGGCAATAACTCCATTCTTGGTGGCTCAGGTGACGATACTCTGACTGGGGGCAGTGGTGAAGATGTCATGCTTGCTGGTACTGGCTCCGATATACTTAGAGGCGGGTTTGCTGGTGGTGGTGCGGAGACGGACACTGATACGTTTGTTTGGCAGTCAGGCGATCAAGGTGCAGGCTTGAATGGCGCTAACTTGGAAACGGATACAATCCTAGATTTTGTAGATACTACTGCTGACAGTGGTGGGGATATATTGAATCTCGCAGGTTTATTAACAAACGAAACCTCGGCTAACATTGGCAACTACATTAGCTTGAGTGAAAGTGGGGGCAATACCTCACTGGCAATTGATGTTGATGGTGATGGTAGTGGAACAGATTTTACTGTCCAGCTTGATGGCGTGACCGGCACTGATTTAAGTACTCTGATCGATAATGGTAATCTTGTGTTTGATACTCCTGATGTTAATGTTTTACGGGGTAATGAATTGATTAATAACGGCAGAATTGACGGAACCACCGCAGATGAGATGATTTATCTTAATGGCGGGGAGGTGGTCGGTGGTGGAGGTAATGATACCTACATTTATGGTGATATAGCGGGTAATTCTTTAACACGTATACGTGACTTTACCACGGGTGATACGAGTACGAATACTGATGCTGATACCATAGATTTATCAGATGTCTTAGTCGGCGCGAATGCTGGAAACATTGGTGACTATATCAATATTGAACTGAATAACTTTGGTTTTCAAGATGATATCGAAGTGTATTTTAATGGTCTAGCGCCGGATGGCGCGGCAGGTAGCCCTGACCTAGTCATTAGGTTTCAAAATAGTAGCTCCCAGCTTGAGGATGTGCCAGATCCAGACATTAGTGTTGGTGTTAGCGCGGCAGTTTATGCTGGTACTTTAGATGAAGCAGCGATATTGCAGCAGTTACTTACCGATGGTAATTTAGTGATTAGCTAATAACGAGCTTAGTGGATCTCGTTAAACCAACTTTACTCTCCATTCACCGCTTTCGATAATGCGCCTAGTTTTTGGTGTTTTGAATTTCGCATAGTTATAATTTCTTAGCCTTACTTGTGTTTTAACTATAAACACTGTTGTAGTGCATCACATCAATCTAGCGTGACGCTCATCTATACCTAAACTGTCTATTAAATGTGCATTTTTCTGCGTACTTACTGCTATTCTTTAATACACATTGAGGCATAAGATGCTTGATGTTCACCGATTAATGGACGGTGATTATAGGGGCAATGGATGGCAACTCCAGATGTTAGGATGGTAACAGTGATAAAAAAGATTTTGCTAGCAGTCGATCTTGGTGTGTATACCCCACATCTATTGCAGTATGCAGCGAGTTTATCAAGTCAGTATCGAGCTAGTCTGGTGGTAGTGCATGCGGTAGAGCCGCTAGGTACTTTGGGACATGCCTTGTTACAGACCTATTTAAACCCCGAAACTACTAAGCAGCTAACGACAACGTGTATGGACTCGGTGGTTGAGCAGATTCGCGCACAAGTGATTGATATTTTAACGGATGAATTTATGAGTGGCGGGATCGAACTACCACGTTTAGAGGGCGTCGTAGTTAAGCCGGGCGCTCCTGTAGATGTTATTTTAGAAACTGCGAGTGATATTAATGCTGACGTTATCGTGTTGGGAAGCCATTCGTCAGAGACTCATGATTCGAGCTTAGGTAGTGTGCCACAAAAGGTATTAACTCACTCTAAATGGCCGGTCTACCTTATTCCTCAGCCGCATCCGGTATGGCAACAAAAGCAGTACCCTGGTCCAGAAGCGCGAATGTAATGCAGCGCCCCTATTGTTGTTTGATTTATTTCAGCACGTCTTAAAAAAATACAAACTTCACACCCAAAATCATTAACACCGACGCAAGGATAGGTTGCAGTAACTTATTGGGAATTTTTGTACCCAGCTTAGCGCCTAAAAATACCGCTGGTAATGATCCCACGAGTAGACTTCCCAGTAATACAAAATCGACATTCCCCAATAAAAGATGCGCAAAGCCTGCAATAAAGGTTAGCGGCACTGCGTGAGCAATGTCAATACCCACCACTCTTCGTGCAGGTAGGTGAGGGTAGAGCGTCATGAGTATGGCCGCACCGATAGCCCCGGCACCGACAGATGATAGAGTGACAAATACACCCAATATGACACCCATAGCAATAGTAAATGGCGTTGAGTGTCGATGCGCAAATGCTACAAAAGGATTGCTGGATGCTGCGTCAGTTTTAAGACGTTGTCTAAAAAAGAGTACGCATGACGTAAAGACCAACATAATTCCAAGAGACAGTGTAAGAATGTGCGAATAATCGTTCGCATCATCAAATAAGTAATGTAAGGCCGCAGACGTCACAATGGCCGCCGGCACACTCCCCATGGCTAAGCGAATAACTAGATCCCATTGGATATTCCTTTGTTTTTGATGGGAAATAATACCGCCAGATTTGGTGATAGCTGCATAAAGCAGGTCAGTACCAATGGCGATATTGGGAGGAAAGCCAAATAATAGCAATAGAGGTGTCATTAACGAACCACCACCAACGCCAGTAATGCCAACAGCCAGCCCTACGACGGCACCCGCGAGAATATAGAGTAGAAAAATAGTTTCCATTTACAGTGTTATCTTCTTATTGAGCAATAGGCAGCTTGTAACACTGCATTACTGTTGTTTATTCACTATTCCCATTGGTAACGATATAGTCTAAAGTTATAGATAAGAACACTTTTCATAATTAAATAATGAAATTCGGTGGTAAATATACCGAATTAGAACTATTCTGGATAAGAATATTTACTTCTATTTTTATAACGTTAGATACTAGTGGAGAAGATCTATGAAGCTTCAGCAATTGCGCTATATATGGGAAGTCGCGCATCATGACTTAAATGTTTCTGCGACAGCTCAAAGTCTATACACCTCACAGCCTGGTATTAGTAAACAAATTCGTTTGCTGGAAGATGAGTTGGGTGTGGAGGTCTTCTCACGCAGCGGTAAGCATCTTACTCGAATTACACCTGCAGGAGAGGTTATTTTACAAACGGCGGGTGAAATTTTACGTAAAGTAGAAAGTATTAAACAGGTAGCACAAGAATTTAGTAACGATAAGAAAGGCAGTCTCTCATTGGCGACTACGCATACCCAAGCACGCTATATGCTGCCTAAGATTATAAAAGGTTTTATTGATCAGTACCCCGATGTGTCGTTACATATGAATCAAGGTACACCGATGCAAATTTCTGAAATGGCAGCAAGCGGTTCAGTTGATTTTGCTATTGCGACAGAAGCAATGGAATTGTTTAGTGATCTGGTAATGATGCCTTGTTATCAGTGGAATCGCAGCATTGTTGTGCCGAAAGATCACCCGCTATGTCAAGTGTCCGAACTGACATTAGAAGAAATCGCTAAGCACCCTATAGTGACGTATGTCTTCGGTTTTACAGGAAGGTCAAAATTAGATGAAGCCTTTATGGAACGCGGATTAGCGCCAAGAATTGTCTTTACCGCTGCCGATGCAGACGTGATCAAAACCTATGTGCGATTAGGTTTAGGAGTAGGGATTATCGCTAGTATGGCGCATGATGAAGAATTGGATAGTGATTTAGTGTGTCTTGATGCTAGTCATCTATTTAGACCGAGTATCACTAAAATTGGTTTTCGTCGCGGTACGTTTATTCGTGGTTTTATGTACGAGTTCATGGAAAATTTTGCACCACACCTTACGCGAACAATGGTTGATGAAGCGTATAGTTGCTCATCTCGTTTAGAGCTTGATGAGTTGTTTCAGCATGTCAGGTTGCCAGTTTACTAATGTTAGTGCCCATCCATAAATAGGGCTCTGCTGCGGAAAAATTAATACGGCCACCTTTGCACCACTAAATACAGTTGTTTGCAATAAGTAAACGCCAGCATCTAGTAGCGCCCATAATTAAATAGGAATGACTGCCTAGCGACGAGTCATTTATGGATGGGCACTAATTAGTCCAATTCACTATTCTTAATATGTCACTATTGTTAAGAAAATAGTGACATGGTCCCCTGTAAAAGTCACTCTTCTGGCTACACTTATAGCAGCTAACGTCGTGTGTAGGAAAGGTTGTATGTCACGCAAAACCATCATTTTTTCTGTCGTTGCTTTTTTACTTGTTCTAAATAGTGCTGCCGTTGCTGGGTTGTATCTTTTTGGGTATATTTTTCAACCTAGCGTAGAAGCGCTAGAAGTGGAACGCTTAGCGTTAGAGAAACAACAAAAAGAAGCAGAGAATGCTATTAAGTACGCTCATTTAGAGCCTCTTCCGGAGTTTAAGTCCCGTGTGGGTTATGTAGCCACAATGGGAGAAGCGATCGCTATCTGCGAACGGGCGTTGCAAGAAAGAGAAACGCTTCGTAAGAGTTCGGCCGTTAATCATATTGAAAGCCGATACCTTCCTCATATTGAGCAATACAAAATATTTTTGGACTATGAAACCATTCCTTTGATAAAAGGAGACGCCCCCAAATTTATTAAAGTCATTTGTGAAGTAGAGGAAGCGACAAAACTCATATCCACGTGGAAGCCAACGCAAGCAAAACAATAGTCTTACATTACTTGTTCATAGGTTCTCTAACGTAAGTGATTAAGAACGTCTTTTACCAGTTTAAAGTAAATAGTATATACCTCTACATTGCCTGCTTGGTCTTCAACAAGAAAGAAAGGGGCTTTGCTAACATCATATTGCTTAGCTAATAACATGCCTTGACTCTCAGGGTCTGCTTCATCAGCAATCACCACCTCATCAATAAAGCGCATTTGATTTGCAGCTTCCATCTTATCCATCACCTCGCCACATTTTTTGCAGGGTGAGCCATCAGCGAATATTTTCTTTACAAACGTAATCTTTTTTACTGTCATTATTATTTCCAATTTATCTGATCAAACATTGTTTTTCTAATATTGTGTAGGATAACAAAATCGGTAGAGAGTCGAAAAGACTTTCCCCTTATAATGATTGAAATGTGGGGAATAACGTATGATCTGACATAGCATCATCATTGTTAGCCTAAATACCGCAGTTGAATCGTAGCGAGGGTGACTAAGGTGCGGAATATAAAGTGATTTTTTGCTTTTTTCGGCAAACTCGTAGCCACCCTACGGGTGTAGTCTAAA
>JBLHVX010000060.1:0-10819 GCA_047628835.1 Granulosicoccus sp. | reverse complement strand
GTTAAGTACAGACACGGTGACAGGTTTGTCGAATAGGCAGCATTTTGATCAATGTTTTACTGCTGCGCTTAGTGTAGAGCGTGCAGCAGCGTGTGGTGCACTTTATCTTATTCGAGCAGGTGATTTATTAGCGGTGAATGCGCAGTATGGTCGCCAACAGGGTGATGAGTATCTGAGCGGTATTGCCGAACGGTTAACGTTGTTGTTGGACAGTGATGAGTTAAGTAAAAACTCACGTTACATTTTATCACGGCATTCGGGGGCAGATTTCGCTCTGTTTGTGCCAGCAGTGACGGAAGGCGAAAGTAGAGAGTTGATGGATCATGTCTACCGTGCTTTGCAAGAAATGGAATGGCAAAACGACGAGATGGAAGCGATATTTATTGGCGCATTATATATGCCAAGCTTAACCATAAAAACTAATTTTATGGCGCTTGCTGATGGTGCGTTGAGTCAAGCTCAGAACGAAAAAGTGAGCGGTTGTTTTTGGCATAAGGCCGGTAAGTCGGAACAAGCGTTATCGTCTGGTGAATGGGCAAAAATAATTCATCACGCAATAGACGAAAGCAACTTCTTTTTTCACTTTCAGCCAGTGTGGGAATTGGTTCATGGCGAAAGGCGCTTGTTATTTAACGAAATTATGCTTCGTATGCGAGTTGGAGAAACAGAATGTTCGGCAGGTGTATTTATGCCCATGGCGACACGCTTTAGTTTGCTTCCTGCCATTGATCGTTTGGTGATTGACAATCTGGTTGACGGTTTGAATACATTGCCTGAAAATATTTGTATTAATTGCTCTATCGCATCGGTGCAAGATGCTCAATTTATGACTCATTTAGAAGCTATGCTGGTCAATAATCCGCAATTGGCATCGAGGCTGACGTTTGAGTTGCCTGCCAATGGTTTGTCATTTTCCGAAGAAGCGGTGAGATGTTTTGCTCTGGTAGTTAAGCGACATAATGCTAAGTTATCACTACATCATTTTGGGCGTGGTTCATCAGAGTTCGCCTATTTACAGACTTTACCTGTAGATTGTTTGAAAATAGATCGGCAATTTATTCAACACGTAGTGACCGATGCGGATACGCGTTTCTTTATTCGCTCTTTAGTCGCTATTGCTAGTAGCTGTGATATAAAAATATTAGCCGAAGGCGTAGAAACCGAGCAACAGTGGCAGGCCTTGGTTGACTTGGGTATTCAAGGTGGCCAAGGTTACTGGTTAGGTAAGCCTTCGTCGGAATATATTATTGGGTGATGTGGCCTAGCGTAATGGCTCGCTTGAAAGTGGGTGCATTATATCAGACAGCTTCTGCTGATCGGGGATTTTGCATTCTCGGTACCCCTCAACATTCTCAAAACGGTACCGATACCGGGTCAGTCCGGCATGAGCATACTTATTGTGTAGCCAACAGCTGCTTATTAGGCGGCATTCTTATCAGGTACTGTCATCAGTCTTTCGTTAGCCGTCACATGCGCTGTTAACTCGTTTATTTTACGAGTAAGATAACAATATATAGCTTATACGTTTAACGCATTGAGTATTACTTATGGTTTCTAGTTCTTGGTTTGCTCGTTTTAGTACCAGTCTCTCAGATCGATATGAAGATTGGCGAGACGATGTCTCCGACGGTTCGCCGTGGCGTCGTTGGCTGTTGGCTGTTGTTCTGGTGTATCTTATTATTACTGTAGTCTTGGGGATGTATTGGAGTAGTGAGCCTGAGCCTATTCCTCTTGCCAATAACAACCAGAACAGCATTGTGGGTTTCAGTACCACTACGGCATTAATCAATGTCGCCAATACCGTACTGAATAAGCCGGGTGGTTATCTGTCTAATGATATTTCGTTGCCGGGAGTTTGGTTGGATAACATCCCCAACTGGGAATACGGTGCGCTGATTCAGGTGCGTGACTTAAGTAAAACATTGCGGGAATCCTTTAGTCGCTCACAATCCCAATCTACTGAAGATGAAAATTTAATCATTGCTGAGCCGCGTTTTAATTTTGATACGCAAAGTTGGATTTTCCCTTCCTCCGAATCGGTATATCGCGAAGGTATCGAGCACCTTGAGCTTTATCAAGCACGATTAACCGATCGCGATCAAACCAATGCGCAATTCTATGCGCGAGCGGACAACCTAAATTCATGGTTGGCGACCGTTGAATCACGTTTGGGCAGTTTATCGCAACGTCTCAGCGCGAGTGTTGGCCAGCGTAGAATTAATACTGATTTAGCCGGTGAAGAAAACGCCAGTCAAGCAACACCAGCGCCTAAAGAGCTCATTATTAAGACCCCTTGGTTAGAGCTCGACGATGTGTTTTATGAGGCAAGAGGTAGTGCTTGGGCACTTATTCACTTTTTTAAAGCAGCGGAAGTGGACTTTTCGGATGTGCTGCAAAAGAAAAATGCCTTGATTAGTTTACGTCAAATTATTCGTGAATTAGAAGCCACGCAAGAGCCGATTTATAGTGTGACGATTTTAAATGGCAGTGGTTTTGGCATGATGGCGAATCACTCCTTGGTCATGGCATCGTATCTATCGCGTGCCCACGCAGCTATTATTGATATTAGAGAATTGCTTGCGCAAGGCTAAGTGTTTTGACGCATGATAACCAGCTTTGCTAGCCTGTTCTGATAACTATGCGTTGATTGAGATGAAAGGTTTTATTCTGACTCGCCATTGGCGCGATACGCCAGAAGGGGTGTTAATTGAGCTGTGGTTGTCGACTGATAGCGGCGCAGTGCAATGCTTTATTCCTCGTCAACGTTCGATTTTTTTTATTCGTCAACGTGAGGTCAATAATCATAACGACTTGCTGGCTAAGCGTTCATCCGCTTATGCATCTATACAGGTTAAGCCGTTACCCCTTAAGAATGTTTATGGCGAGCCTGTCGCGGCGGTGTATTGCTTACAGCAACGTCAGGCTAGAGCTTTAGTTGGCCAGTTACGGGAAAGAAATGTCACCTGTTGGGAGGCGGATATACGTCCTCCAGAACGCTTTTTAATGGAGCGTTTTATCACTAGTGATATCGAGCTGCCTAATGTTAACCCCAGTATTAACCCCAATGTTAGCCCGCATAAAAAATTAGTATCATCACATCAAGTTGTCACCACTCGGCAGTGTCGACCTGCCCAATACTTGCAAGCTCCGTCACCTAATTCATCGTCTAGTCCATCACCTGATTTGTCAGTGGTATCGCTTGATATCGAAACCTCAATGGATGCACGAGAGCTTTATTCGATAGCGGTGTATAGTGCATCGGAAAAAAAAGTGTTTATGGTGGATGAGTTCGCCCAAAAAACACATTCTGTTTCGAACGAAGACGACCTGCAGATTGTGTGGTGTGCAAGCCCTCGTGATTGTTTGCAGCAGTTTCTTGACTGGTTAACGACTAATGACCCCGATATTATTATTGGCTGGCATATTGTGCAGTTTGATTGCTGGGTGCTCACAAAATTATGTGAGCACTGGAACGTGCCGTTTACTTTAGGGCGCGCCAAGCAAGTGCCTCACTGGCGAGTAGAAGGCGAAAGTGGCAAGTTAGATAACACTAATAGTTCGCCAAGCGATAGCTGGGTAGATCGGCAGCGGCGTTATATTAGTGTGCCCGGCCGAGTCGTGTTAGATGGTATTGAATTGCTGCGCACAGCGTTTTATCAGTTTGATAGCTTTAGCTTACAGTTTGTTGCTAAACAGATTTTGGGAGAAGGGAAATTAATCGATCACAGTGATCGAGGGCAGGCAATTAGCGATTTATTCTTGTCAGATGATCTCAGCGACCGCATCGCATTAGCAAAATATAATCTGCAAGACTGTGTGTTAGTGTGGGATATTTTTGACAAAACGAAGCTGTTAGAATTTGCTATTGCACGCTCTCGTTTAACGGGTATGCCGTTAGATAAAATGGGTGGCTCGGTTGCCAGTTTCGATTACGCTTATTTACCTAAATTACATCGCAATGGCTATGTGGCCCCTAATCTAGGCGAATTAACATCGGATGTGGTGAGCCCCGGTGGTTACGTTATGCAGTCCTTGCCGGGCTTGTATCAGCATGTGTTGGTGTTAGATTTCAAAAGTCTGTACCCCAGTATTATTCGTACTTTTTCTATCGACCCTTGTGCATTTTGGTGTGCAGATCATCAGAACTTACCAGAAGATAAAGTGATTAACGGATTTAATGGTGCTTTTTTTTCCCGCGATCAGCATATACTTCCCGAGTTAATTAACACGTTATGGCAAGCCCGCGATCAAGCCAAAGCGAGTCAAGATAAGCCGCTATCGCAAGCCATTAAGATTATTATGAACTCCTTCTATGGTGTGCTGGGTTCGACAGGTTGTCGCTTTTTTGATCCCCGCGTATGTAGTTCTATTACTTTACGCGGCCATGAAATTATTCAAAAAAGTCATGGCTGGATAGAAGAGCAGGGATACCAAGTTATCTATGGTGATACCGATTCGCTCTTTGTATGGTTGGGTCAGGATTTCTCCCAGCGCTATACTGATGTGCAAAGCGCGAATGAAGCCGCTAATGTTATCGGCAATCAGTTGAGTGAAGGTTTGAATAAGTGGTGGCAGCACTCGTTACATGATGAGTTGGCGGTTGAGAGTCAGCTGGAAATTGAGTTTGAAACACATTATTACGACTTTTTAATGCCGACCATTCGTAATTCTGTGAAAGGCAGTAAAAAGCGTTATGCTGGACGTATTATGCAGGGTGATGATACGCAGTTGATATTTAAAGGTTTAGAAGCTGTGCGTACTGATTGGACGCCGTTATCGAAGCGTTTTCAGACAACACTGTATCAAAAAGTATTCGATAGTCAGCCCTATCAGCAGTATATTATGGACATCGTCAATGAGGTCAGGTCAGGCGCTTGTGATAGTGAGTTAATTTATAAAAAACGGCTACGACGCGATGTAAGTCATTATGAAAAATCGACTCCGCCACATGTTAAGGCGGCCAGAAAGCAAGAGTCTGTTAGTGGTCAGGCATTGCGTAAAGGCGATACCATCGCTTACGTAATAACTGTAAATGGCCCTGAGTCGATAGAGCATTTAGATAGCCAAATTGATTATCAACACTATATAGATAAACAGGTAAAACCGATAGCTGACAGTATATTGGTTTTTTTACATGATGATTTTGATAGTATCGTTGATGCACAAATGTGTTTGATCTAATGGTTTGCTAAGAGCCTGTCGGACTTCGGGAGAATCTACTGCGGTAGCAAGAAATCGGTGCCATTGTGAGCTGCACTTATTAACGGGAGCTTAGGATAGAAACTTATGAGAAATTCCCACAAGAAAAAACATGCTGCGCCACCTTATAAAGGCCAATGTTTGTGCGGCGAAGTGTAATATTCGGTAGACAGTATCGAATCGCTAATGGGGTATTGTCATTGCTCTATGTGTCGCAAATCTCATGGCGCAGCTAACGTAGAATGTTTTCATTGGTTAGCGGGAGAGCAGTTTTTAAAAACCTATCAAGCACCAAATGGCACGCGGTGAACATTTTGCAGTGAGTGTGGGCCCAGTCTCGTTTTTCAGTCGTCGAATGATCTTGGATCGGTTGTTGAATTCTTCCTAAGCCCGGCAGGCTCCTAGGCACCTTAGATTCAGATATTCCACATAAGCCGGATGCGCATATATTTTTTGACAGTAAGGCCTGTTGGTATGAGATAGAAGAAGATCATGTCATATCGAGATTTTCAGTAGGGCGTGATAGTAAAAAAATCAAATAACAATATCGACAGGCTCCTAGTATTACATTCGCGAGTCTTTAATGTTTCCGGAGTTACAGTTATTGTATGGTTTTAGTTTACTTTAATTAATTCTACCCGTCAGGTGTGTTAACAATGGCGTCATCTATTAGCCAAGCTATGGGAAAAAAAGAATGGGTAATGCTATTAGTATTATCTGTTTTGTGGGGGTGTTCATTTTTTTTTGTGGGGATAGCTGTTAACGAGTTACCACCGTTGACTATCGTGACACTGCGCTTAGTATTGGCGGCATTAACACTGTGGTTGGTGATGACGTTACTCGGTCAGCGCTTGCCACGAGATATTAATGTTTGGGGTAACTTTTTAGTGATGGGTGTGTTTAATAGTGCCTTGCCTTTCTCGTTAATTGTATGGGGGCAAACACACATTGCCTCGGGTCTAGCTTCTATATTAAATGCAACCACACCGCTGTTTACCGTTATTATGGCCGGTATTTTTCTTGCAGATGAAAAAATCAGCTTGCGTAAAGTCATCAGTATTGTGGTTGGATTTTTTGGTGTGGTGGTATTAATTGGCCCATCATCTCTTGATGGTGTTGGCGTGAATGTGTTTGCCCAATTAGCCATTTTATGTGCAGCGGCTTCTTATGGTGTTTCTGGTGTTTATGGTCGTCGTTTTAAAGGCTTAGGGCTTCCACCGTTGGCGATTGCTACAGGGCAATTAATCACTTCATCCCTTATTCTATTGCCTATAAGTATCGTGCTTGAGCGATCTTACGAGCTCGCGTCTCCGAGTTCCGCGGTATGGTTGTCGGTGATTTGTTTGGCGGTATTTTCTACCGGTTTGGCATACATTCTGTATTTTCGTATTTTGTCGTCGTCAGGTATTACGAATTTATCGTTGGTGACGTTTCTTATTCCTATAACCGCTATCTTACTAGGTGTTGTTGTATTGGGTGAAACCATGCGGATAGAGCATTTTATTGGTATGGGGTTTATTATCGTTAGTTTGTTGGGTATTGATGGCCGTCTATTGTCTAAAAAACGAACTAGAAAAGATGAGGGCTAAAAAGTAAAACGACAAGCATAGTCTGTAAAAGACTAGTGAATAAGTTTTTATGTGTTGTGCTTATCAATAATACTATTGTGATCGTAAAGTGTTTTTTATTAAGAGTAGTATGTGTAGGCAATAATCTTTGTATAACTGAGGTTTATAAATAGAACATCTATAAATAGAACATCTATAAGTAGAACCTCTATAAATAGAACCTTTGTGAATAGGACCTTGATAAACAGGAGCTAAGACATGTCGCAATATACGGCCACGGTGATTTGGCAGCGTCGCGAAAACGAGGTGTATACGGATAATAAATATAGCCGAGCACATCAGTGGTTATTTGATGGCGGTGCTACCGTGTCAGCCTCTTCTTCTCCTTATGTTGTGCCGCTACCTTATTCTGTCGAGGATAACGTGGACCCTGAAGAGGCATTTGTTGCTTCACTGTCTAGCTGCCATATGTTGTTCTTTTTATCTGTCGCCGCCAAACGTCAGTTAGTGGTTGAGCGCTATGTTGATCGCCCTATTGGTATCATGGAAAAAAACCATCAAGGAAAAATGGCAATGACGAAAGTCACGCTACGCCCAGAAATACGATTTTCACAAGGCACGCCTGTGACGAGAAAACAGTTAGAGGCTATGCATAATCAATCACATGAGCAGTGCTTTATAGCGAGCTCTGTAAAAACTGAAATAGTGATAGAAATAATGGCGATCAGAGTGAAAGAAAGAATGACGGAAATCTTATGATTCATCCCTATCGGCAAGATGATGCAGCTCAGTTAGTCGGCGTTATTCGTGAGGCAAACGCGGTTGTTGCAAAGCAATTTGATATCACACTCGAAAATAACCCTAAGCCCCCATCTTTTTATACCGAGGAATGGTTAGCGAAAGATATTGCTCGTGGCGAGCAATACTTTGTTGCTCACGTTTCTCGAATGAGTAGTGAAGCAGAAGGTGAGTTAGGGGGGGTTGCTGCCTTTGTCGCATTCGAACACCCTCGCCCTGATACTGCATGCCTTAATCGCTTGTCGGTGCTTCCTCAATATCAACAGCAGGGCATCGGTCGTGCTTTAGTCGAATATGTTATAGATTATGCTAAGAGTAAAAATATCACGTTTATCAGCATTGGAATTATTGCATCCCGTGCAGTGACCTTCGCATGAAAGCAATTTTACTTTCATGCGGCGTTAAAAACGTACTCAATCAGTCATTTACCTCGGTGCCGCTTGACGGTATACCTATAAACGCCCTCTTTCCGTGCGTTTTTGCCTTGCCTTAAAGCAAAATCATCTTCCGCGCAAAGTCCCCATGCAGTATTGAAAGAGTGGTATATACGTTTGGTTTTTGTGGAGGGAGACACCAAAGTGATTAATCATTTGCCGTTTGAGGTGGCGTATTTACGTTTGACCCTGTCTTAAGCTTTAGTGAGACAATACAAGATTGCTCGTCCTGTAGGCGAAACGTGTTCTAGTGGTTAAATCTGAAAGGAGTGCATAAGATAAGAGCTATCAGTTAACCGCTATCAATTCAAAACTGGGGAGTGAAGTATGTTTATAGCAATGAATGATGACTCACCGCTATAAACATACAGCAGGCTAAAACACTAACAACTTATTTATTGGCGTTGAAGCGCACTACCGACTCGGTGATTTCTTTTTTCGCTGCTGCTGCATCTGCCCAGCCTTCAACTTTCACCCATTTGCCGTCTTCTAGATCTTTATAGTGTTCGAAAAAGTGGGTGATACGCTTGAGTAGTAATTCAGGTACATCATCAAGGTCATTGATATGTGCATTCATAGGACTGATTTTTTCTACCGGTACGGCAAGAATTTTTGCATCTTCACCCGACTCATCGGTCATATTCAATACGCCAACAGGGCGGCAGCGCACTACGGAACCTGCAACAAAGCCAAAGCGTGAGATAACTAGTACATCTACTGGATCTCCATCACCACATAGAGTGTCGTTTACATAACCATAATTACATGGGTAATGCATAGACGTTCCTAATATACGGTCGACAAATAATGCACCGCTATCTTTATCTACTTCATATTTAACGGGCTCGCCGTTTAATGGGATTTCAATAATAACATTGACTTCTTCGGGTAAATTCTTGCCTGCAGGCACTAAGTTAAGACTCATGGTAATCGCTTCTTCAGTATGAGTTAAAGGGAATCGGGCTAGGGCCCAGTGTAAGCTGTCGCGAATTTTACCATAACTAAGGCCGTTACCAAGTGTTTAGGTGAGATTTTTTAGCTCTACCATATTGGCAAGATGGCTTCAGCCTGTGCGAGAACGTTTAAACGGCCCGGACGCCCGAGGGAGGGAGAGCGCTTTTATCTTCTCTAGGCCGCCGGATATTATTTTGGCTAACGGGTTTTGAGGGTTTCCAGCAACGAATATACCTGCAGTTTTCTCGTAAAACTGGCACTGATAAATGATTTCTTCTAGCATCACCAGCGTGTCCGCCAGTTCATTGTAGTGCGCTTGCTTTTCATCTTGGCAGAGGTCTTCCCCTTCATCTAGATAAAATGATCCATATAGGCCTGCGCTATTTACGATAAACATAATGTTGTTAGCCGCGTTTTGTATAAAGTGAATATCCTTATTGTTGTGAGTAAATCCCAGCTCTTTATTGGTTTCTTTGATGACATGTGTTGTTTTTTGAATGTAACTTTGCTTGCGTTCGGATTTCTCAATAACGTCTCGGGCAAAATTAGAATCTGTAGATTGTACTGGCAGGTTGGGTGTCTTTTTCAGCATGCCAATAATAGTTGATGACACGCTGGGGAAGTAAGAGTGCATGTTAATTTGTAATACAGGGATAACACTACGCAAGCTGCGCCCCTGTGTTTTGAACTTTTTGCTGTAAATAGCAATGACGTTATCTAATAAGCTAAGGAGTTGTCCTAGCTCACTGAGATCTTGCCCAGTTTTTTTTCTGGGGTAGCCTGTGCCGTCTAGATTTTCGTGATGCTCTAAAACGGCTCTTGATACCACTTTTGGAAATTTATCGATAGAGTTTAAAATTTCATAAGCAATAATGGGGTGTGCTTGAATATTACTCCACTCATCGGGAGTAAGTGCCCCTTCTTTCTGCAAGATTTTATGGTTGATATGCAAAAACCCAATATCGTGAACAAGCCCCGCTAAAAAATATTCCTCTATATTTTGTTGTTCATGCCTCTCTATTAGTGCGCATGCGTAGGCAAGATAGGCAGACTGAATTGCTTGGTCAAAAACAGTAGGTAGCTCTATGCAAAGCACGGTCAGTTTTTGTTGTATTAATGGGAATTTCTCTACTCTTAAGCAGCATTTTTGTAACGATGTTTTATCACCTATTTTCTGGTGCATGGCGTTAATGCTTAGGTTGGTAAGAATATACCCTTTTACTTTGTCATAAATAGACTTTGCGTTGAGTTGATTTTCTATAGCAATAGAGTTTTCGAGTGGCTTGAGTAGTTTAAATTTAAGAATGTTTGCGCATATTTTTTTATTGAGTTCGATACCGCTCTTTGCCAGTAGAACTCCGTTATCGCTTAGGATGTCTTCGGTAGCGACTATCTTAACCTTTTCTTGTAGCTTAACTAAGTTGTCCGCATATTCACTCATAATAAAACATGATTCCACTTTGCTGATTTAATTACCAGCCTAATGATTATAGCGAAAGGATCAGTATTTGCAAAAAAAACTAGCCGGACGTGTGTTTAGGCGACAATGTAAATGTTTACATAAGTGTTTTTTTTCAAATGATACATTTGATGACAAGTGACTCCAGTATTGAATAATAGAATCTGGGGTTGGAGGGCTGTCGAAGGCAGAAAAAGCATCAGTGAGCATCCCACTTTTTCGGCTAGACTATTATCGTTCTTAGTGCTAAATAAAAAAGTTGGTTGCTTTGTGGCTGATAAATTGTTTCATCTAGGATAAGACGTGTTTTCTCAATTTCTATGTACATTTTTTTGTGATCCTCGATAGTTAGGTCTTCTGGTTGCATAAAAATGTCTGGAAAGCAGCCTTCAGCCTAAAAAAACACG
>JBLHVX010000059.1:0-11179 GCA_047628835.1 Granulosicoccus sp. | reverse complement strand
GATATCGATAAGGAAGCTGGGGTTAAATTAAAAATTAAGCAGCAACTCGAAGAGTTAATAAGAGATACCCAAGAAGACGCGAGAGAGCTTGCTAATGATTTGCGCGAACAAATTGTGTCAGGTGAAATAGAAATAGAAACCGATGGACGAAAAATTATTGTGCGTATTCGTGAAAAGGGGTCGTTTAAATCGGGATCGCATATTATGAATGATGATTATTATGATGTGATGGACGATATCCGCGAAGCGGTATTAAAAAAACCAGGAAAAATACAGGTTCAAGGTCATAGTGATAATGTGCCCATCCGCTCTTCTCGCTATCGGTCTAACTGGGAGTTGTCTGCGTCACGAGCGGTGTCGGTAGCACAGGCATTAATGGATAGGGGTGTTAATAGTCGACGATTTGAAGTGTCAGGTTTTGCGGATACACAGTCCCTAGTCGATAATAATTCTGAAGAAAATAGATCGCGTAATCGTCGTGTAGAAATTGTTATTCGCCAAGGTTTAGGCGAGGAAATATCAGAAGAAGATAAAGAGATTATTAAAACAGAAGGCCAAGATGTGATGCGGGAATTGGAGCTTAGTCCAGAGTATTTGTTTGACTTAAACCCCGATGAAATATTTTAAGCCTGCGACAGCTATAAGCTGTTTAATGAGGGTCAAACATGTCAAAAGCTGCAGATAATCGTCGTCGGTATTTTCGTATTGTCGATTCATTAGGGGTTTCTTATCGAGTGATTCTTCCTGAAAAGGGAAGTGATGATGACCCAGAAAAACGCATCGATACCTTAAGTATTCTAAATCACCATAACACGCTTATTCAAGAGCAGTTGGGTGTTGTTGAATCGGAATCGCCAGAGATAGCTAAATTAGCGGGACAGTTAAATAAAAAAATAGATGCTGTTTTGATGATGCTTGAGTTAGATAATTTAATGACGCAGCACGCCTGCCATCGGATCGATCAAGCCAGCATTAGTGCCAGTGGCATCGCTTTCCCTGTTGAGGAGGTTTTAGCGCCGAACACGATGCTTGAGTTAGATTTGTTGTTACGTCCGTCCGCTAAGCATGTCGTGGCCATTGGGGAGGTGATTGCTTGTGATCGTATGTCTGACACTGATACCTACTACCTGCGTGTTAATTTTACAAAAATGACGGATGCGAGCCGCGAAACGCTAATACAGCATATCGTGCAGCGGCAAGGTGTATTGCTGCGCGCACTAAAAGGGATTGAAGAGGATGAAAGCGATAGCGGGTTGCCTGTGTGAGATATATCTCACACGGAGCCGGGGGGTATACTTACATTTATTTGTCGCGAATTGTTGCATTATAGCGATCGCTGGATGCAGCAATGGATTGGAGCAAGGAACGAAGGACGACGCTGATTACGTTGAAATGAATCAACAACCTGTAAATTAAACCCACCGTTACCTCGTAACGGTGGGTTTTTACCTTTTATTCAATAAAGGAACTTATAAATTTTCTTCTGCGAACTCCGCCAAGCGGCTTCTTTCTATACCATTGACGTGCATAATCCCAGCATGTTGGTAGTCTTTACTTTTCTCAACTAGATACGTTAAACCCGATGTGAGCGGGGTGATGTACTTATTATCAATTTGTGCGAGGTTACCCAGCACGATAATTTTAGAGTTCATGCCCACTCGGGTAATAATGGACTTTAATTGAAATTGGGTTAAGCCCTGACTTTCATCAATAATAATATAGGCATTATTAAACGAACGGCCACGCATAAAATTGAGTGACTTAAATTGAATGTTGGCTTTTTCTTTAACGTAATCAATACTGCTCATGCTATGCTCGTCGTTACCGTGCAGCACTTCTAGATTGTCATCAAAAGCGGCCAGCCAGGGGGTCATTTTTTCTTCTTCGGTGCCGGGTAAAAACCCGATGTCTTCTGCCATTGGGGTGGTTGACCGAGCGACAATTAACTTATTAAACCGTTTGTCTTCAATAATGGCATGTAGGCCGTAAGCGAGCGCGAGTAAGGTTTTGCCTGACCCTGCAGGACCGGTGAGTACGGTCATGTCAGTATCGTCATAATCTAGTAAGAAAAAGCTCATTGCCTGTTCAATATTACGTGGTCTAACGCCCCAGTAGTTTCGGTTCATAAGGTGCTGTTTGTTGAGGTCAAGCAGGTGTATATGTTGCTCATCGATTGCAGTGATGAGTCCAATGAATTCGTCACTGTCTAGAATGAATTGTGTGGGATAGGCATTGGGAAAGAGACTTTTTTCAATACAATGCACTGTGTCTCCACCTAAGTTGGCGGTACTTAGACTGCCATTTTTTTGTTCGATATAATCCCAGAATTTACCTTCAATATAGTCATACCCTGTCGCTAATAAATCCACATCATCAATAACTTTGTCATTGCGATAGTCTTCAACTTTATGCAAACCTGACCCTTTGGCTTTTAATCGCATATTGATATCTTTGGTCACGAGGCAAACAGTTGAGCCAGCATTTTCCATTTGTAAACTAAGAGCGACATTAATAATGCGATTATCGTTTGCGTGTTGTGTATTGCTACTTAAATAGGGAATGTTATCATCGTTTTTGATGCGTTGATCGACATAGATAGATAGCGTTCCGACTAGCCTTTGAGTATCTCTGGTATCAATTGGTACGCCGTTTTGTATTTCTTTAGGCGTGGCTCGGCCTACAATTTTTTCAATATTATTAATCGCTATGCGTGCTTCACGACTCACCTCCTTCTCTAGCCGGTCTTTAATAATATCGAGTTCTTCTAGTACGGTCATAGGAATCACTACATGATGTTCAGCAAAAGCATGAATGGCCATGGGATCATGTAATAGTACATTCGTATCTAGAATATAAATCTTTTCCATAAAAACTCTCCTCAGAGTATGAGTAAGAAAATCATTGAGCGATAAAAATATGGAGTGGAACGATTAAGTCGTTATTAATCAAATCAACTGTTTTAAACAACGATGAAGAAAAAAATTCAGCAATAAACGAAGGAATGAATAAGTAAGCAGGTAAAAAAAGAGATAGAAAAATAAAGAAAGAGGAAAACGCGCTCAAGAGGCGAGAGGGTTGTGATATTACATGGTGCAAAGAATTAGTCATAAACAATCAACGTGCCTCTGAGATCGAGTGCTTTACATAATAGATAGAATACACGGCTATCTACTGTTTATATAATGTGCTGCTACTATTGATTATGCGTATAAATCAGTAGAGGTCAAGTGACAATCCTGTAATGTTGGCGCAAGATAGGCGAAAGACCGATGCTGTATGACTGTCGTGAGTTTTTTCATGCTGTGTTTAACGCTGTAACAGTATAATCTTCTTGGGTCCGCAAGGTGGTGATGCCTAAAGTGCGCGCGCTGTTAATGTGATTTTCACTGAGACTTATAGCCTGGGATGCTCTTTCTTTAGATCCATTTATGTTATGAGGGGTTTTGTGGAAATGTTAACTTACAGCGCAATCAGATGATTATCCCAATAGATGCTTTTGTGTTGGGTAACCGAGGTGGTTGATAATTCAGCATCCGCTTTACAACGTATCATGTCGCCTTTGCCATTAGTCAAGATAAACTCCTTAGGGTTTTTTGTCGATTGCACGCCGCATACGTCATCGCTATTCATGTGATACATGAATTCGCCATTAGCGGTGTAAAAAAGAACACAGTTACCTTTGGGTGCTGTAGCGGCAAGTACTTTCTGTGATGCATCCAGCGCGATAGATCCAATATATCCTTTAAGCTTGGTTTCGAGTTCAGATGGGATTTCCAGCGGAAGTAAGCTTTTCTGTTTGCCATCGTAGAACGCCAGTAATATTTGATTTTTTGTCTCTGTAGTGTGATTCTGTAACGCAATAAAAACGGTAGCTCTCCTGCTGACTGCAAGGTGACGGATACTGTTTTTGTGATTGTTTAAGGGTAAATATAACTGTTTATGAAGTTGCCCGGTTTCGCGGTCAATATAAACTAGTGATGGTGACATAGTGGAAAGGTTTAATTTTTTTCTGCCGGTATTAGGGTGAGTGTGAATGCCGCCGTTAGCAACAATAAGATAGCGTTGGTCATCTGATATGTGGATGTCATGGGGTCCTACCCCAAAACTTGAAAATGTATGGCTCGGTATTAGCTTGTTAGACGTATCATTTATTTTCCAGACACCAATAATACCTTTGCCGTCGTGAATTTTATTCTCTGTAGTGTATAAATAAGCCCCGTCAGTATGACAAACAGCATGGCCGTATAAATGACGCTGCTCAGGCAAAGTAACACGCTGTAATAACTCCCCTTTAAAATTGATCACCTCGATGGTGTTTTCGGGTCTGCGACTAATGCAAAAAATAGACTGATACCGATGGCTGACGGCAAACGAGTGTCCGCGAGATAAAATCTCGTGCTGACGGATGATGTGGTAATGTTTGTCTATGGTAGTCACGTGGTAACGGCCTAGGGTGTCAGAAGAAGCACTAATAAATACAGCGTCTCCCCCTGATTTGGAGGCAGCAGATAATGAGCTCGCACGCGAAGATATTATGCAACCACTCAAAAGGCTGGTCGCACCATAACGTAAAAAAGTACGTCTACTTAACGGCATGGTTAGTCACCGTCAAGTGAGTTAAACGAGGATTGTAAGCCGAGTTCATGAGTAAATGCACGTTGAATAAGTCGCTGCAGTTCACGTAGTTCGGCTTTCCAGAGAATGAATTCACGGGTATCCTGAGTGTTGTTCAACTTGTCATATAATGAGGTTTTGTTGTTGCCGATTAATTCGTCAATTAAGTGGCCTGATGACTGGTGCGTTAAGTGTTGCAATGACGAAAATCTAGCTTCTATTTTGGTGCCAAGGGTTGAGTTTTTTTGACGAATAATTTCTGCGAACACGAGATTGTACAGTGTGTGTAGGCTGTTTATATTGTGATGTATGAGTTTCGTAGATATACGGCTTCTCCAAGCTTCTAAGCGACGCGGCTTAGTGCGTTTGTTAATGTTGGCTGGGATGGCTGATAATTTTACTTGCTCAATAAATTGCAGGTAGTGGCTGATACTTTTTTCCATTACGGCTGTTATTTCTTCTGCTGATGAGTAACTTCCTATGGCATAGTTAATAGCCAAAAAATCATTCATAAACATAGCCGGTTTCTCTGTCCATCCAGCATAGTTTTGTTTTGCGATACTCTCAATGTTTTCGCTAATACGGTAGGCGATTAAACAGTTTTTTGGCGTGATAGTGGTTAAAGAAAAAAGTATTTTTTCTAAAGCAGGCAAGCCCTGTACCGCCACACTTTTTTTCTGCAGGTCTTCTAGGCTTATATCATTGCTGCTAGATAATAATTTTTTTATTTGACGTGAACCTACATTATGCTTGTCTGGCCAGTACTGCATACGTACTTGGCGCTTTAGGTAAGAAATGGGCCCAAAGTGAATGGGCTGTACAGTTGCCCAACTGACATAGAGCTGTAAAAAATTCTGCTGTATTACTTGTTGGTCAATAGTGCTTATGACTTGTTCTTTTGTCGTACATGCTTTGTGGATATTAGCTCTTGTTAGCGATGCGTTAGTTAATAAAACTTTATAGTTGGGTAAGATATATTGCTGAACTGCAGAAATATGGCGGCTTTCCCAGTTCTTGTTGTCTACATTAGCATAAGAATATAGTGGGAGAAGTGTAGCGGTAAGCGCTAACCGTATAACGCCTGTTGTTAGCCAGCAAGATGTTCTTAATGATAGCGAATGGTGGGTTTTTTGGAGTGATACCATTATTATTGATCCTTATAATGATTCAACAAATTGAATCAATTGTTTTCGCTCGACAGGAGTCATATCAATCACCGCATTTTTTGCTGTTTTGGCTTCTCCGCCATGCCACAGAATGGCCTCAAGTAAATTCCGAGCACGGCCATCATGTAAATATAAGCTATGACCATTGACTGTTGGCGTTAATCCAATGCCCCATAAGGGCGGCGTTCGCCATTCTTTGCCGGTGGCTTTAGCTTCAGTGAAATGGTCGGCTAGTCCATCGCCCATATCATGTAATAGTAAGTCCGTGTAAGGCCAAATTAATTGATAGGCCTGTTCGATAGCGGGTGTTTTTTTAGGCGTAATGAATTTAGGTGTATGGCAATCAATGCAGCCGCTTGAGTAAAATAATTTTTTGCCTACGAGGACTTGAGAATCGCTCACTTTTCTTCGCGCAGGTACGGCAAGATTTCTCGTGTAATGTAGTACAAGGTCGGTCATTTTCTTTGAAACTTCAAGGTTGTCATGCTGTGCTGAGAGCCCTTTAGGTGCTTGCTGACAATCCACCTGTCGAGTCGTACAATCGCCAGCCGCATCAGAAAAAAGTGGAGTCGCTAAACCAATATCCCCATTAAATGCGGCTTGGTTTTGTTGGTCAAGCGTAGGCATACCCGCTTTATGACCGAAGCGTCCCAGCATCAGTTTTTTATTTTCACGGCTCCAGACTTGTTGCGCTTTGCCAGAAATCCCGTTGTTATCTTTATCTTCCGGATCGGCTTGCGCAATAATATCTTTTTCTGCAATGGCTTCTAATAAACCAAGCCCAATCATCTGCGATGCAATGCGTGGGGATACCATAGTGTCTTGGTGTATATTGCCATAGCGCAGATTGGTTAATGTATAACGGGGTTTACGTAGCGATATCGATTCGCCGCCATTCAGTTTAACGGTAGTTTCAGTATAGTCGATAACGAAACCGCCCTCGGCATAAACCGCCGCAACTGAGTGATCTTGTAATTGGCCGCCATAAGTGGGCTCGGGAATAGTATTCTCTAACAATTCGCTGATAGTTTCTTTTTGCTCTACGTTTTGTGGAGGTATGCCTAATCGTAATAGCATAGAAACGCGATTGTCGTTCGCATCACTCGGTGGGTGCCCGCGACCATCTTTAATGTGGCATCGTTGGCATGCACGCGCATTAAATAACGGACCTAAGCCATCGCTGGATTCTGTGGATGACGGCGACGACACCCATATTTTCTTAAAGAGTGCATTGCCCAAGGTGAAATCGAGTTTTCGTTCAAAGTTCATGTTATCGGATGCATGAGAGAAGGCATTCGCATTAATGATTTTTTTATAGGTTAACGCGCCTGCGGGTAATGCTTCGTAAGCCTCGGCTTTCTCAAATTGATTGGTGGGCTGGATGATCTGGCTGTGGTCTGTTGTGGTTTTCTGTGAAAAAGAAATGGGGGATATAAATAGACTCATTGCCATAAATAGTATGATTGGTTTCTTGAAAGACTGATGTGAAGGTAAAATGTGTGTGGGTAAAGTATTCGATAAGAAGGCATGCATAATAAATAAAAGCGACAGGTATTAGCTATCGCTTGTTCTAGTCGATGACGGTTATTGAAATACGGCTTGAGGTGAATCTAGAGAGTCTGACCCTTCGAATTCAACAAGTGAAATGTTTAATGCAGTCACAGCACCTTCAATGGCTTTAGTTTGGTCTAACAAAGCCGTAACGATACCCATTACCTTCGCGTTACCCTCGGTATTGCCTTCGGCTAATAATTGGTCGTAAGCTACATTATCAATTTCAGCGCTATCCACTACTATTTGTGCAGCATCTAACGAACGGCTAATAGTTTGTTTAAGGGCCAAGTCTGCAGCAGGATTGTTGGTGGCGACTAAGCTGGATAGACTAGGGCCTGTTATGGTTTTACCTGACAACGTTTTATATTGACCTAAATACACATTTTGAATACCTAAAATATCATAGTAATGTGAATGGTGAGTGTTGTCACTAAAGCAGTCGTGCTCTTCTTCTGGATCATGTAATAACACGCCTAATTTAATACGCTCACCCGCTAGCTCACCGTAGGATAAGCTCCCCATGCCCACCAGCATGCTGCGAATGCCAGCGTCTTCGTCTTGCAGTAATGATTGACGTGCTTCGCCATTGGTTTTCCATTGGTTAACCATCCATGCTAGGTCATCAATCAATAGTTCGCCGGCGGTTAATAAATATTGAGCGCGACGGTCACAGTTTCCCCACGAACAATTATTCGTATTAAAATCGCTAGCAGGGCGATTGCCTGCACCAGGGCCAGTACCATTTAAATCTTGTCCCCATAATAAAAACTCAATGGCGTGGTAGCCCGTCGCGACATTCGCTTCAACACTGTCAATTTCATGCAAGGTATTTTGTAATAGATCTTTCGTAATGTTACTGGTGTCAATCTTATTACCCGATAATACTAGCGACGTATTGGCGATCACGTTTGCCGTATATAAAGGATTGTCGTCAGACTCGCCTCCATAACTCGCGGCCACATAGTCTATTAAACCTTCGTCTAGCGGCCATGCATTGACTCTACCTTCCCAGTCATCAACTATTGCGTTACCAAAGCGATATACTTCTGTTTGTTGGTAAGGCACTCTAGCAGCAACCCACGCAGTTCTGGCAGTGGCTAAGGTTTGCTTATTTGGCTTTTCGGTTAATGCGGCTAATGAAGACTGCAGTGCTTGGGCTGATGATAGCGAGTCGCTATACATGGCTAAAGCAATGTCTGAATAATGGTTGAGTACATCTTTTTCTATGCTGGCTGGTGTGCCGGAAAAGCTGAATGCTGAGCAGCTAATACATGCCAAAAAGAACATAATTTTTTTCATCGTCTATACCTATTGGTGATATTGTTTTGTGTGTTTGGTTAAAAGCTAACGGCTACTTGGGCAACAAAGCTTGTGGTTGACACATCGTTGTAATCATCTTCTTGTGATATTTCAAAACCTAGTCCTAGGTTGTCAGATATTTCAACACTTAGGCCCACTAGATTTTTGGTTTCAGGTAATTCAAGAGCCGATGCTTCATCGGTGCCTTGGAAAGCAACCGCAAACGTGGTGGGTTTGCCTGAGATGTGAAATGCGTAATTGATTTCTAGGTTGCGTGCGCTCGGTTTGTCACCAGATACGGGTGCAGAGGTGAAAGTGTTTAGCGCGCTTAATTGTTCGGCTATTAATGTGATGTCGCCCGCGTTGATGATAAGGCTGGCGGTAGCGCCATCAACATAGTTAGACACGTTGTTGCTGCCAAGTGCGCCTTCGATCGTATCGGAGTCGGCAAGATCGTTGATGTAGCCTGCGCCAAACGATACGATATCGCCGCTATAAGCTATATTCGTGCCCCAATTATTAATTTTTTCAGAACCATTTTTTTTGTTTGTACCGTTAAAAACATAAAATCCAGCACTGACATTATCGTCTTCATATCCTATGGTGACGGTCGTTTCGCTGGTCTCACCGAGCTCTAAGGTGAGTGGGGCAGACACCAAACTTGTTTCATAGGTTCCAAACGGGACGTAGTGTTGACCTGCGCCAACAAACCAGCCGCTGTTATCAAGCTGGTAGCGAAACTCAGCCACATCAACATCAATACCTGACTCATTTTCTTCATATAATAAGACAATGTTGACCCTAAGCTGGTCGCTAATAGCGGCTTCTGCCGCTAGCTCAACCGTGGCGACCACGATGTCGGAAGTGCTTTCGGCGTTGTCTATATCAGATACGCCGCCTTCGACTTCGATCACGCCGCCGAAGGATAAATTTTCAGACCAGTTCTCACCTTTGGTTTGCTTCGTGGCAATCGTCTTGTTTTGATCTTGCATCAACTGCTCTAAATATTGAATGCGTTGCTCAGTGTTTTCCAGGCGTTCCTGGTCATTGGTGCCGTCATTGGCGAAAATGGGTGTGCAGGTAAGGCCAACAGCAGCTGCTAGCAGAGATGCTCGTAGTGTGACGAATTGTGATTTCATGGAAGGTCTCTAGTTAATCATTGTTGTGAGTGTTGTATTAGCGTGTTTTAAATGAAGTGAGTAGCGCTCCTGACTTCATTTGCATGCAGGATACATTTGGTTAACGCAAATGTAAATAATAATGATTCGTATTTATTTTATTGAGTGCAAATAAAACAGGCACCTAGATGAAATGATAAGCTTATGAGAGATGAAATAAGATAGGATCAGTGAGATGCAAGGTGGTTGTAGTGGTAAGGTGGCTAACGCAGTGAAAATGTGGTGTTTGTTATGATTCAAAAGTATTATTTAATGATGATTGGCTGTTATGTCTGCTACAGTTATTAGCAAATTTTTGTCCTTATTTGATAGCCATTGTCACTTTGACTTCGACGTTTTTGCCGATAATCGCAAGTCGTTATGGGCGCAGTGCCAAGCTAAAGGAATTCGGCAATTACTTATCCCGGGCGTTGAGCCAAACCAGTGGAGCAATGCCCAATCACTTTGTGAGCAGTACCAAGGTGTATATACCGCGTGTGGTTTACATCCTTGGTGGGTCGATAAAGCGCAGTTGCCCTCTAGCGAAAAATGGCAAGAGATGCTGAATCACCCGCAGTGTGTTGCCGTTGGTGAATGTGGATTAGACCGAGAAATCCAGGTGTCTCTAGATAAGCAAATATCTATTTTTGAACTGCATTTGGCGATGGCCGAGCAGCTTGAATTGCCGGTGATTATTCATGTGCGCAACACCCATAATGAGACCATTCGGCTGTTAAAAAAATACCACCTTCCCAGTGGCGGCGTAATTCATGGTTTTACAGGGAGTAAAGAACTCGCCATGACGTATTGGCAGATGGGGTTCTATTTAGGCGTGGGCGGCAGTATCACCTATCCTCGAGCCAAAAAAACCATAGCGGCGATACGACATATGCCGTTGGAATCGTTATTGTTAGAAACCGATGCGCCTGATATGCCTTTGTGTGGCCGCCAGGGCCAGACTAATTCGCCTTTATCCCTTGTTGATATTGCATACTCGTTAGCGTTCATAAAAGGGGTGACATTAGAGCAGGTTGCCCGTATAACAGCTCAAAACAGCCGATTACTATTTGGTATATGAATCACGTGTTTAGACGTTAATGCTTTAATAGCATAACTATTATGCGAATTAAGTATTGGAACTTGCCTTAAAAAGTCCGTAGGTTTAATGCTTGCTAGAATAATAACTAAAAGTTAAAGCGCGAATAAAGTGCAAGTGATCAGTATATGCTTAGATCTATTCTCAATTCCTTAGACACGCATGTTGTTGTGATTAACCGTAACGGATTAATTTGCTACGCGAATGACGCGTGGGAACAATTTGCAAATAAAAATGGGTCGGCAAAGGGCGAGATTAACTGGCTAGAATATAATTACCTGGATGTATGTCGA
>JBLHVX010000058.1:0-11262 GCA_047628835.1 Granulosicoccus sp. | reverse complement strand
CAAAATTGACTGTTGACCGTCAACCCATATGATAACACTCACAAAAGTAAATAATGACTCATAAAAACATTCCTATCGACCAACCCGAACGCGCTCATGCGCTCGACACTACCGCCTCTTTTGCGGTCAGTGCACCTGCAGGTTCTGGTAAAACAGGCTTATTAACCCAGCGCGTACTGGCTTTACTCGCACAGTGCGAAGAGCCAGAAAATGTCTTAGCGATTACTTTCACCAAAAAAGCAGCGGCCGAAATGCAATCGCGTATTTTAGATGCCCTACGCGATGCCGAACAACAAACCACCGAACCCGAAGCAGATTATTTAAAAACCACATGGCGTTTAGCCCGCGCTGTACTCGCCCGTAATACCGAAAAAAAATGGGAATTATTTAGCTGCCCTAACCGCTTACGTATTACTACCATTGATAGCTTATGCCGCTCTATTAGCCAGCAAATGCCGTTTGAAAGTAAGCTAGGGCATACGCCCGAGATTCTTGACAACCCTAACCTGGCTTACCAAATTGCCGCGCGCGAAACCCTTGCGCAATTAAATACCCAAAACGATTTGCAAGCCCACTTAATTCACTTAGTAAAACACGTTGATAACAAACTCGACAGTATCGAAAACTTATTGATACAACTGTTAGGCAAACGTGACCAATGGCTGCCCATATTATTTCAATCAAAAGATCAGCGTAGCGCCCTAGAAGCCGTACTGGTCGATGTGATCGAAGAACACTTACTGAACACCCAAGAAGCGCTAGCGCCGATTAGCGGCGAACTTGCGCTACTGGCCGACCACGCAGCTAATAATTTTGCGAGTGCCGAGCTAGCGCCCAAAAATCCGCACTCGGCGGTAACCCACTGTTTAGGTCTAACCGACATGCCCGACGTCGATGTTAACGCCATATCACAGTGGTTAGGTATCGCCGAGTTACTGCTGACGCAAAAAAATGAATTACGCAAAAGCCCCACCAAAGATATTGGGTTTTTTGCACCCTCGGCTAAAGGTTTATCGAAACAACAAAAAGATAACGCTAAGATTTACAAACAGCACTTTGTTGATTTTATCGAACAAGCCAAGACCATTCCCGAATTAGAAAACCTACTCGGCGTCATACGCAAACTGCCCTCGCCCCATTACGACAGCAAACAATGGCAACTGCTCGATAGTCTCACCCATGTATTAGTGAACCTTGCGCAAAACCTAACCTTGGCGTTTCAACAACTAGGAAAAACCGACTACCTTGCGGTCACCCTTGCTGCATTAGATGCACTGGGCGAACCTGATAGCCCCAGCGATTTAGCTCTTGCATTAGATTATAAAATTCAACATATTTTAGTCGACGAATTTCAAGATACCTCAACAACCCAGCTGCGCTTGCTCGAACGCATTACGGCAGGCTGGCAAGCCGACGATGGCCGCACGTTATTTGTTGTGGGTGATGCCATGCAATCGTGCTATCGCTTTCGCGATGCCAACGTAGGTATCTTTTTAAATGTACGAGAATACGGTCTAGGCGATATAGCACTGGAACCCCTCGACCTACAAGTAAACTTTCGCTCACAACAACATATTGTCGATTGGGTAAACGATAGCTTTACCCACATATTCCCGAGCCACAACGACAGCAATCGTGGGGCTGTACGCTACAACCCATCGGTGAGTTTTAATGCCGCGCTAGACATACCCGCCGTCCAAACTCACTTACTGGCCTATGGCGACAGTACGCCATCGCCACGTAAAGACGAAGCCGCCGCCATAGTCGATATTATACAGCGCACCCATGCGGTAAACCCTAATGACAGTATTGCATTACTCGTCCGTAGCCGCGCACATGCTCAAGATATTATTCATGCCCTTGGCGCAGCCGACATTCCCTATCAAGCCACCGAAATTGATCGCCTTAACACGTGTATGCCCGTACTGGATTGCCTGTCGCTAACCAAAGCCTTGCTCTACCCCAACGACCGTTTAGCGTGGCTAGCGGTATTGCGTGCACCTTGGTGCGGGCTAGATATGCGTGATTTATTAGCCCTAGTAGAACATAACAAAACCGATAAACAATGGCCGCTATTAATACAAAACATCAGATTACAGAGCACTACATTCAATAGCACTAACAAAGGTCAACGTAACAATGCGGGTTTATCACCTGCTGGCTATCAAAAGCTGCAACGCTTTAGCGATGTCATTACCCAAGCCCTTAGCCAACAAAAGCGCCACCGTTTACGCCATTACATACAAGGCGTTTGGTTATCTCTGGGCGGCCCTGCTCTGCTAATAAATCCCAGCGATGAAGATAATGTACATACCTTTTTTGGCCTACTCGATCATTACGACCAAGGCGGTACTATTGCGCAATGGAACGACTTAGAGAAAGCCGTTAACGATCTTTACGCCAAACCAAAAAGCATTAAACAAAGTGATGCCGTGACTGCCCCTGTGCAAATCATGACGATTCATAAATCGAAAGGTTTAGAATTTGATAGTGTGATTATTCCGGGTTTAGACAAAGGTTCTAGAAGCAACGACAAAGAATTAATTTTATGGCTGGAACGTATTGGCTATTCAACCCAAACACACCAGCAACAAAGTCAACTGCTCATTAGCCCAGTGAATGCCACCGGCGATGATGCCGATCCCATTTACAATTTTATTAGCCACCAGCACAAAGAAAAAGAACAACTCGAATCCGACCGCGTATTGTATGTCGCCTGTACCCGCGCCATTAAACAACTGCACCTTGTTGGCTATACCGCCATTGACCCTAAGAGTGAAAGTATTCACGGCCAACAAATACTGACTATAGAAGACTTAAAAACTCCGAGCAAACAAACCCTACTCAGCCGCCTATGGCCAAGTATTGAACAAAGCGATACCAGCAACCGCCGTATTATTCGCTGCGACGAAACAAGCACTAACGAAAATTATGACATAGAAGACCCTACAGAAAAAGCAAAAAATAAGCTTAGCCACCCTAACATTATCGTGAGTTTATCCGAACACTGGCAAGCACCCATAATACAAGCCAACAATATACTGGCCGCCTATCGTGGCAATAATGTACTAGCCAAAATAAAAGCGCTACCCGAAAAAACCGTAGCGAAGAATATTCCCATAGAAGAAAGACAAACCGATTTATTTGGTGAAGTCATTAATGATCCAAACGAAGAGTCACTAGTGGAAAATAGTGCTGAAAAAGAAACCCAGCAAGAACGACTAAAAGCAGCGCAAGTACCAGAAGACAATAACGAGCGAGAAAATATCGCCAAACCCGATGCCCTACTACAACGCGAGCAACGCTATATAGGCACCGTTATTCACCTTGCACTACAGCATATTACCGAGACTGGCTATAAACACTGGAATACTCAGCGTATACAGCAGCAACAAATTATTTGGCAAACCCAACTTGCGCAAAAAGGCATTAGCCCCCACAAACTCACTAGCGCCCTTGCCACTGTTACCCAAGCGGTTAGCCAAACCTTAAAAGACAAAACCGGCCAATGGCTACTAGACAACACCCACCTACAGAGCGCCACCGAATTAGAATTATGGAACGCCAAGGGCCAACATATTATTGATAGAACCTTTCTTGAAAACAATAATAAAGGCAAGAAAACCCGTTGGATTATCGACTACAAAAGTAGCCAACCCAACGAAAACGAAACACTAGAAGCCTTTACAAAAAAACAAACCGACGAATACCAGCAACAGCTACAACGTTACAAACAGCTGTTTACAAACGAAAACACCGAGATACGTGCTGGGCTGTATTTTGTGTTAGTGGGAATATGGATAGAGGTGTAGTTAATCACCCTAATACCACCGCACATGAACATACCAATATAACCACCATGAATACAGATTTAACGAGAACCAAATATGCCTATTAGCAGCAGCGAAATGAAAACGGTACTGACCGAGCTTAATTGCCGAACCAATTATTCTATAAATAAAGTCACCGAATATATGTTACCCAATTCTAAAGAAGCTTTTTATATGTACAACGAAAGCGGCAAAGCACAATTAGTGATTCGCCCAGTATTTGAAGTATTTAAAGCCGACTTCGCCAAACTAAAAGGCGTTCGTGACCGCAAGCAATATTGCCATTCTTCAGAAATGACCCGTTTCCCTACTCGCAAACATACCAGTTTTGTTGAAGTTCACTACGGCCTACCCTTCGGCTTTGATAATACCGACGGTGTAAAAAGCTTTATTGATAAACTGACTAGTATTATAAACGAGTCATAAACAACAGCGATTATTGAACAGCACATAGTCAATAGAGATTCATAACAACATGTAATAACATCATCATTTCGAGCAGTGTTTGTTAATGATCCAGAATCTAATATGATGGGTAAAGATACCGGATACCGGATCAAGCCCGATGTGACGAGTCCGGGATGACGCGTCTAGCGCTTAACCTTTTTGAGATGGCGATGTTAAAAAACTATAATTTGAGACTATAATTCGAGACCATAATGATCAAGCATGACCCCTTTATCGCACCCGTTTGTCATGAGACCATTAAGATCGTGTTTGAAGATAAGCACCTGTTAATTATTAACAAACCCAGTGGCCTACTCAGCTTATCTGGTAAAAACCCCTTAAATAAAGACTCCGTGCATTATCGCTTAGTACAACAATATTCCAGTGCCACCATGGCACATCGCCTAGATTTTGGTACATCGGGCGTGATGGTCTTGGCATTAAACAAAACGGCTAATGGCCACCTTACCCGTCAGTTTCAAGAACGTACCGTAGGTAAAACCTACACCGCTGTACTACGTGGGCATATAGAAAACGACACAGGCAGCATTGATATCCCCATCATCAAAGATGCTGACAACTTCCCCTATCAAAAAGTCTGCTATACCACAGGCAAAAACGCAGTTAGCCACTACCAAGTCATTAAACGCTTGAACGACCCCTGTTCTACCCGTGTACTATTTACCCCGCACACTGGCCGCACACACCAATTACGCATACACAGCCAAGCGATTGGCCACCCAATTTTGGGGTGTGATTTGTATGGGGATAACTATAGTGAAACTGCGGATAGCGATAGTACCGAAGGCAATTCTGTAACACTGGCCAAGCGCTTATTGTTACACGCTACTACGCTCGTATTTAAGCACCCGGTGAGTGGTGAAGATTTGGAGTTTGAAGTAGCTTGTCCGTTTTAAATAAATAATAAAACAGTGTAACTTTTCGGTGGCTGGAGTAAATCCCTTAGCGTTGAAAATATATTTCATCACCGTGTGGTAACAAGCTATATACACCTAGAAACAACGCATTATTAGTACATAAAAACATGAAATTATTTTTTATAAGCATACTATTATTTTCACATCAGGCTCTTTCTGAGGAAAGCATCTGCTACGGAACTACATCCAATGGAAAACTTGAGGGAGGGGTTCAACTTCCATCAAGCGGCAACAATTTTGTTGGCTATAGTTCAGTCGCTCGTATTGCAGGTAGAACCTATGTCCACTCTACCGTTAAAGACATCATTGTTTCTGCCTATAACGATCTATACAAAGAGCAGCCAGACAAAGTCTATAAATATGCCGAAACTGGCCGCAAAGAAGGTGGGCAATTCAAACCGCATAAAACTCACCGCAATGGTTTGTCTGTAGACTTCATGACTCCCGTTGTAAATTCACGAGGTGAGTCAGTGCACTTACCTACACATCCGTTGAATAAACTAGGCTACAACATCGAATTCGATGCCAATGACAAATACAATGATTTATCGATTGATTATGAGGCAATGGCAGCACACATCGTATTTTTGCATAAACAATCCGTCAAGCGCGGCCATAACTTGTGGCGTGTAATTTTTGACCCTACTTTACAAGCTAATTTATTCAACACCAAATATGCCCGGTATCTTAAAACCAATATAAAATTTTCTAAAAAACGATCATGGGTAAGACACGACGAGCACTACCATGTCGATTTTTCTATACCATGTAAAAAATAGAAACAGAACAAAAGTGGAAAATTGCCTTAGCTTTTCTATCTCACGAATTGGTGGCTTAGTCGGATCAAGGGGTATTTGATAAGACTTACATTTTTCACTTTCAAACAAGTCTTGGAGGCTTTCACCCTTTTCTTTTTGGATAGACTTCATCAATAACACAGAGGCCACTAACTCTATCTAGTCGAAATGCCCTGAAGTCTTCCCGCATTTCGCAACAGCATGCGATAGTCCAAACAGAACCCAAAAAAAAACAAACCTAGCGGCCAAATAACCCAGTCGGATGCTTCTCCATCTGCGCGCTTGTATTGCAGGTTCACTTTACGGAGGTTATCTGCGGCGTAGGGGACTACCATTTTTGCTACGATAACTTGGCTCGCCCCACTTCAGCGTTTCTTCAATATCATCTAAACCAAGCTCTAATACGACATCAAAGATGCGTTGCCGAAGATGAATTAAATGAGTAATAATCGTCGATGGATAGCGTTCGAAAGTGCTTTCTACGTCTCTATCCTTAAATATTACTTGAGTATTGTTGGCCATAATTAATTAACTTTTATCGAAGTAAATAATTAATTGAACTTAGAATAGCACCTTGAGGGTCACTTATGCCACAGAAACGCCCGACATTAGGAATATCACGTGGCGCCATGATGACTTTACCACCGAGTAACTCTACTTGCTTTGCGCTTGCATCTGCATTATCAACCGTCACATACCCGCCCCACATTGATGGCATGCCACTAGCCTCTGGTGGAGTTTGCATTAAACCCGAAATTTCTTGGCCGTTTACTTTAGCCATAAAATACGGCATTTCTGAATCAGCCTGCACTATTTCCCAATTAAACATCTCACTGTAAAATGGCTTAGCTCCTTCGACATCTGTTGACATCAACTCGTTCCAGCTAAATGCACCATGCTGTTTCATTGGGTTGATTAGCTGCTTAGTTGGCGTGTCGCTCATAATATTACCTTCTGTTGCTTGCACTCAGAATTAAGTGATGAGCAAAGTATACGCCTACCCTACTGACAGTATTGTGTCCGGAGTCCTCAATTATTTATGTTAATTTGATGGAGTCAGAATACCTTTCACCGTTAATTACGAATAATAAAGAGTTTTTATTGTTGGCGACGAAGTCATTATCATTTGAAGACTAGTAATGCTAGCAGTACAATATTACGTTATTGGAGAGTTACTTTTTATGGTTTCTTATTTACCCCATTAACCATTGAGGAGAAATAAGACTTTTGGGCACTTTATGTAGTCGAAAAAATCAACACACATATTCTATATCATGACTACTCACCCCAGTACCAACTGGTCACGTTATAGCGGTATTGGTCAGCATATTCAGCATGTAGTTTTTCCACCCAGTGCTCAGAGCCTTCTGATGAAGGATCAAACAACACACAGCGGTTGTATAACGGTGCAATGGTAATAGGTTGGCTATTTTTCTTGCCGGCTCTTTTACCAGTTACCTTATCTACTCCCTTGCCTACGTTCTCACCTGCAAAACCAAGCTCCCCGCCCGCTTTGTTACTCCAATCTTGATTCAGATATAGCAACATGCACACTTCTCTTCCGGGAGAATCATCGGCATGTTGCTCAACAAAATCTGTTGGCGCTAAGCGAAAATAATTGGTATTTATTTCTGGATCAGACACATTGACATCTGTTAATTGCACGTTGAAAATACGCGACAAGACAGACATAAATTCATCGCCACGCAAATATGATAAAAATTTTTGGGCGATATTATGAATATCATTAGCATTAACTACATCACGCTGCCAAACATCACGCTGCACAAAGCGTTGCGCCTTACTGCTGTTTTGCCACTGTACACTGTCTACATATAAGGATGAATACGTATGTTGTTGTGTTTGCCAGTGATGGGGCTGCTGTAAGACGCTCATTACCTCATCAAGTTTAGCCTCATCAAATAGCCCATCTATCACGATATAATTAGGACAAGTACCTAATAAAAATTTTCGATACTCCTCTACCGCAGAACCGATCACTAGCTCATTATTCAGCCACATTAAATCACCGCCTTTATTTCATATTAGTAGCTATCGAGTAGCATTCAGTAGATCTTTAGTAGTAATCCATCAATAATCAAGCTAGCAATGAGTTGGAGAAGTTATTTTTCGATCTTTTCAGCTTTTTATGTCGCTGTAGCTTATAATTAGGATACTTATTGCATCACCATACATACAAGACTATAAGTCCACACTAATAAGCCCATAATATAAGCTCAAGGCTGCATTACAAGGTATAAGTACAAATTACCAATCCCACGCTATTGACCCAAGACTCAACACTATTAATCTAACGTTATCCATCCAAGGCTATCAATCGACCCCATGACGAGAAAAACACTAAGTTTGAAGGTAAAAAAACCGACAGTCACCGAACCCGTAAATGAGGTGATCGAGGATTTATACCCTAATGATCCACAAAAACGTTTTTTAAATGGTGTCGCCATCCACCCTGCTCCCTGTATTCGGATGGAATTAGGTTCTCAAGAACGGACTATACGCGCAATGGATTTGATCACACCTATCGGGATGGGGCAGCGCGGCTTAATTGTTGCGCCACCGGGTTGTGGTAAAACGACCATGTTAAAACATATTTGTCAGGCGGTAGGAAAGGCTTATCCCGAGATAAAGCTTTATGCCTTACTGATTGATGAGCGACCAGAAGAAGTCACTGATTTTAAGCGTAGCGTGTCGGCAGAAGTACACGCGTCGTCGTCCGATGAAAGCTATGCCAAACACGTACGTGTGGCCGACAAGCTGCTTGACACTGCCCGCAAAGAAGCCGGCGAAGGTAAAGACGTGATGATTGTGATTGATTCGCTTACACGGCTCTCACGCGTACATAATGCAGCACAAAAGAGCAGTGGTAAAACCATGTCGGGCGGGGTTGATGCTAGAGCCTTGGAAATACCACGTAAACTATTTGGCGCGGCCAGAAACATTGAGAACGGTGGATCGCTGACGATTTTAGCAACCATACTGGTGGACACTGGCAGCCGGATGGATCAGGTGATATTTGAGGAGTTCAAAGGCACCGGTAATATGGAAATTGTTTTATCACGAGAAATCGCCAATCAGCGAATTTTCCCTGCGTTAGATATTGCTCAAAGTAGCACACGCCGTGAAGAGCTTCTTATAGATTCTAAAGATATCGAAAAGGTAAGAACGTTACGACGCTCACTGACCCAGCTTAAACCCGTAGACGGCGCTTTGAAACTGGGTGAGTTATTAGAAAAATTCCCGAGTAATGCAGAACTGCTAAAAGCCTTTGTGCAGATATAAAGCTGCGTAGCTCGCGGCGCACATTTTTGCTGATATGTAGTGGTCAATCTTTTTTGGCCAGCCAATTAGAGGTTGACCACTACAAGGCATTATTGCTATTTACAGGATTCATTTCATTTGAAAAAAACGGAATCAGTTTAAGTTAAAGAACCTTATTCCTTCAACACCATATCAATACACATAACAGACGCTAAAATAAGTTTCCTAACATCGTCACCTTCAGGTACATCACTAGATATTTCTAATACATAATTATCAGCACTGGTAAACAATTCTGTAGCTAATCCAGTCCATTTTTTAGAAACATGCGCGTATTCTTTATCGCCATTTTTAAAACGAAAATCCCACCCCGTCCACTTACCCTCTAATTTACAAATCATTTGGTCATTTTTATCGAGAACATCAAATTTTCCGCCTATGGAAAAAAGCTTTTGCTTAAATCCACCTATAACATTATTATCCTGATCACTAACAACGACTTTCGATAGAAAAATAGAAATACCTCGCTGAATACGAACAATACGTTGCCCATCTGGCGTTACTATTTGAATATCGAATGGTGTCATTCGTTTATAATCACTAAATCGTAATAGTTTGGTAAAGAAGCCTAAAGAAGGCTCTCGACATTCCATAATAATATCGCCCGTAGCCGGATCATGAATATCAAAATTATTAGCCGCCTTAAACAGACCAACGTGTTCTTTAACTAAAAAGAAATTATTATTGACTACATTACTCATATTGATTTCAATCCTATTAAGTGGCGAGTTTGTAGAAAAACCCTATTAAAAGCCATCTTTTCCACTCACCTTATATGACTCATTGACCGATGCTAACAGATTTCCTGTATTATTCTAATTCTTTACTATGCAATAACCCCTGCCACTAGCCAGTGCATTCGTGTACACCCCAGCGGTTCAGAAGTGATTTTTCAATTAACGCCAACAAAGTCGGGAGACTTTAATGTGGGTGCAAATGTAAATCTGTACGATACCGCCGATTGCAGTGGCGCACCCATACCTAAGAGTACGGCTAGATTAAAAGTGACGGTAACGGTTAACAATCAAGCGGTTGTGATGGGCGGAGCGCTAGAATTATGGTCGGTATTTTGGGTTAAATTACTGGACTTTTGGGGAGCCGCTGTTGCCTTTTTGCTACTTTTAATCCGCAAAAAACTAAAACAATGGTATGGTTATTCTTCTAAAGAAGAAGAACCATACCAATAAAACCGTAAACTTATCATCCGCAGCCCTAATAAATCTCCAGCATGTCTTTACCCATGATCCTTTAAGCTCATTGATAAAAAAGAGTTCTAACTTCTTTGATTTCGATGTTTATTATTGCGTTAATAAAACCTCAAACTTAGCATCGGCAGCTTTAATAAACCCTTGAATATCCTTTTCCCATGCACCCTGAATACCATCATTAAAATTCAAATATAATTTTTCGTCGATTATCGTCCAGTTTTCTGGTTCTATTTTTACTAGATTACCTTTATACACGCCATATGCACAATAGCCGCCATACTGTGGGGCATACTTTTCGGGGGTGGCAATAAATAAATCTAGATGCTCTTGTGAAGAAAACTTCCACGTAGCCCCCTGCCACTCTGTCGTGAATTTATCGGTACCTTTAACGGGCTTGCCTTGAGTGAAGTAGGCAACAGTATCAGTGCCGCGAATCGCGATACCAGAAGGTTCATAACCAAAAAAACCTGCTTTTTCTAAGGTGTTAATTTTTTCCGCTGCATGAGCATTGAATGCCGAAAACAGTAATATCGAAAATGTAGAGATAATAACAAAACAGCGGATAAAAAAACGTGACCGACATAACAACATAAGACATACCTTATAATAAAGAAACTATACTAAAAACACTGCAATCATAGACTCTAAAAGGAGCTGAAAGTTTCAAACCCATTTAGATGCGTTAGATTCTTTGGCAACC
>JBLHVX010000057.1:0-11330 GCA_047628835.1 Granulosicoccus sp. | reverse complement strand
CTGACGCGTTAGCGGTAATGATAGAGGCCTATACCCATTTAGGGCAGCAAGACTTAGCAGCAGATACCCAATCGGTCTTAAATAAAAACTTCCCGGGCTATCAATACACCCCCGTTTATAAAGGGGAGAAAACGTTATTTGACGCCGCCACCTTCGATCTCTTTAGTAGCGCAAAAGAAGCGCCGGTAGCCGCACCGGTTCGAATGAGCCAAGATGCACCCAAACCTGAACGTAGTATTTTCAGCACCGTCACATTTGGTGTGTTCGATGATGATGAAGAAAGTAAGTAATTCATAACAGGGCACCTTCGGGTGCCTTTTTTAATGGCGAAAGCATAAAACATAATTTACCTACAAGGCCTAATTCAAGTAGCATAATCACATTAAAAGCGTTCAACTAAGCAGAGATATCCACGATGCAGGCCGAAACCATTATTCAAGAGATGAAAGTTTTAGCGGAAATCGACCCTATAACAGAAATCGCACGCAGAACTTCATTTATTAAAAACACACTAAAAAAATCAGGACTCAAAACCCTTGTGCTTGGTATCAGTGGTGGTGTTGACTCATCAACCTGTGGACGGCTTGCTCAACTCGCCATCGATGAGCTTAATGCAGAAAGTCACAGCAGCGACTATCGCTTTATTGCTATGCGTTTACCTTTTGGTACTCAGCATGATGAAGATGACGCCCAGATGGCACTGGATTTCATTCAACCCTCCCAGCGACTAACGGTAAATGTACAACCTGGCGTTGAAGGCATGCACACTGAAGTTTGCAAATCGCTTGCAGAAAACGGTTTAAATCAAGCATCAGAATCAGCCATTGATTTTGCAAAAGGCAATGTCAAAGCCCGCGCACGCATGATCGCTCAATATGAAGTGGCCGGTATTACAGGTGCATTAGTGCTCGGCACGGACCACTCCGCCGAAAACATTACGGGGTTTTACACTAAATGGGGTGATGGCGCCTGCGACTTAGCGCCCTTGTTTGGCCTGAGTAAACGTCAAGTTCGCCTCCTCGCACAAACGTTAGGTGCGCCCGCCCCTCTCGTAGAGAAAACACCCACTGCGGATCTGGAGTGCTTAGCCCCTCAAAAAGCTGACGAACTCGCTCTCGGCCTTACGTATGATGAAATAGATGACTTTTTAGAAGGTAAAAGCGTATCCAAAGCAGCAGAGCAACGCATTATTGAAATCTACACAAAGACTGTGCATAAGCGCGCCCCCATTCCAACCATTTACGATTAAACCATAATAGAGCCCCCTGCCTACAGGAGTCTACCTATAGGCAAACAGGCCTTAATCAAATTAAGGCCTTCACTCTGACAAAAAAGACTGTTTATTTTGCCGTTTGAGTTATCGATCCACTCGATAGGGATCAGCAGGAATAATCGGCTCCTGCCCTAAGAGAATATCCACCAGTAGACGCGTAGATGCTGGCGCTAATACCAAGCCATTTCGGTACTGACCTGCATTTACATAGAGATTATCAACGTCAGGAACACGACCAATATAAGGTATCCCTTCTGGAGACCCTGGGCGTAAACCCGACCAATGGTGTTCAACGTTAAACTTCTCTAATTCAGGCATAATATCTAACGCCGTTTGATACAGTGACGCGGCAGCCTCTTCTGTCGTTTGCTTCTCAAACCCAAAATGCTCAAGCGTACTCCCCACCAACACACGCCCATCATTTCGAGGAATGACGTAACGCCCACCTTTTAGCACCACTCGATTAACCAAACCAGGCTCAGCCTTAAACAACATCATCTGCCCATGCACAGGCTCAATCGGAATAGCTTTACCCACTAATTTGAGTAGTTCAGCACTCCAGGCACCAGCAGCAATAATGACATTATTACCACATACATCCCCTTGCTGAGTTTTGATCCCTAAGACTCGGTTTCCTGCCCGAATAAAGCCATGCACCTCTTGATGCTCAAGCAAACTGACCTTAGGGTTTTTTAATAAACTTTCACGTAACGAACGACCTAAGCGTGGATTTCGAATGCTACAGACCTCAGGCATCCATAAAGCATTCTCGATATCTTTAGCAAGATTAGGTTCTTTCTGATAAACGAAAGAAGCATCAACTTCACGGAGAGGGCGGTGAAACTTCTGTGCCCAAACAAGCGCCTCTTTATGGTCCTCAACATCAACCATAAACATCCCTTTTTGTCGCAACTCAGGATCACAGCCGGTTTCTTCAAGTAGGTCTTGAGATAAGTGTATATAACTACTTTGCGACCATGTGGCTAGCTGGGTAACGGCATCGGGGTATCGCCAAGGGTAAAGTGGTGAAACAATCCCTCCACCCGCCCACGAGGCTTCTTTCGCACATGCTTTACGATCTACGATGGTTACCTCTGCACCTGACTGCGCCAATTCACGCGCCAACATCATGCCGATCACACCACCACCAATAATGAGGAAGTCAGACATTAAAAAATCCTAGGGCTATTGAAAATGGGCTATATTCTGCAGGTAAGTTGGCATAGATACCATGACATAGGTAATTTATTCTAAACTTTTATTGCGTAAACGGCCGGTCATAGATAAAATCAGTTCGGCCGAAATTACATTCGTATTATTCACTATACGAAACGTCCCATTGTACCCAGGACTGCTTCCATTAGGCTGGAAAATAACTTTCTCTCCATTATTCCATCTAATCTCATTATGAGTAGTAAACGCAATAATTTTAAGTACATTATCAATTAAAGGATTCCAGTTACCATCAGCATCCTCGTCTACATACACGAGCATACCTTCTTGCCATATCAATGAATCTTTTCCGCTATCGCCCGTGCAATTACTGCCGCCATCCCAGCGACAAACAATGATTTTTTTATGTGTTGATAAAGCCGTCATTCGAGCAAAGGACAATGTGCCTCGAATAGAAGACACGTCAGCATCCACCTGCATCCTTGACAACACTGCAGAAAAATTTGGCACCGCTACAAATAATAAGATTGAGAGCAAGGCTAACGCCAACAACAACTCAACAAGAGAAAAGCCTTTTGAAAAAATCACAGGCAGCGGCCAACAATAGCCGGAAGAACATCCCTTTCTCATACATCCCCCCGCAGTCCATTGCAGGTTAGTCAATTAAATTATAGAAATTGCTACCAGCAGTCAGTCTCCGCCGCTGTTTTTTGCCCTATATGATTAAGGGACATATCACCACAACGATCACCAGCCATGCCATTCTTAGGCCGAGCCCTGATGGTGTAAGTGGTAGCCGTTTGCACAGTTAGCGCAAGGTCATAAAACTTATCAATGCCATCTTTCGGCGCCTCAGTGTAAGGCAAACCAGCACCTGCATAAGTCCCATTCTCTGTAAACTCACGTTCCATATGTTGAGCCAACGATAATAAGTTCGCTTGCGCATCAACCCTACGCCCTTCTGCAACACTTTCCTGATAGCTAGGGTAAGCTATCGATGCCAAAATACCGATAATTGCCACAACAATCATTAGCTCTAATAAAGAAAAGCCTTGTTCACTCCTTCGCTGCATCACCTTACCTCTCTCCACCCTTTACGGCCTTGGCTAAATGTCCCATTAAATTCAGGACAACTAATCCCTGTAGTACTACTGTTGCTTAAGCACGCCCTGATGGTGGTCGAAGAACCATCCTCCGGCGGAATTTCGGCAACAAATGATCCGTCACCTAAATTCGCAAACCCTCCGCCTTGCAACATCAAACCAGACCCCACTTGGTTCTCAACGATCGGATTACCATCCGCATCCGTCGTAGGCACCCCGACTAAATCAGAACTAGTGAAGCTTCCATCCTCGTCATAATCAAATGTCGTATTACTTAATGCTGATCCCGACTCATAATCAAGCGCCATAATCCAACTGCTCCCCCCTGCCAGACAAGGGTCTGATGAGGGAACTTTTGTTGCAACAATCATTTGCCCAATTCTTAACACAGGACGCGTATCAACCAACTCGCCAATGCCGCCAGGCCCTCCATACAAGGACCCCCACGCTAAATCCAAGTACCACCCCTTATGGGATAGCAGCAAGTTATTATCCGTCGTCACTCGTGCCCCATTGCCTCCAATGTAACCCTCAAAAAGAACTTCTTGCTTCAGAAGCTGAGACCGATCATTGATAACCTCACCTGTATCTAATACACCGTATAGTGATTGCACTTGAGGTGTCGCAGTTATCTGATTATCGCCGCTCAAATAATAACTACCCGTGCCGAACAACACCATATGACGACCTTTGCTATCAAACGCTGTATTTACCGGCCCCGTAATCGGCTGACGTGTTCCCGACGCATCTTTAGCAACAAAAAATGGGAGAGGAGTTACGCCACTAAGTAAAGCACTAGGTGGCGCCCAACTACTCGGAAGCGAGCTAGTAATATCAAACCGCCACACATTACCTAACGTATCACCTACAATAATGCGATCAGCGATTTTATCTCTATTTAAATCAACAATGGCTGGCTGACCTAGCCCCCCCAACGTTGGCACAATAATGTCTCTAATGACTGATCCATCAGCAATATTTAAAACCCAAATATGTCCCTCCGTGGCACCATGAGAGAAACCACTCGTGACGATTACACCAAACTTACCATTATGCAAAGGTGCAATATAAGGCTGCTGAATCAACACCCCCATATTTTCATGGGAGAACTCCCACAAGACCTCATCTTTGGTCATATTTTCAGGATTACTAATATCTAATAGCGATACCCCAGCACCGCCCGCTCCAGGCGTCACAGCCACCACAGACTTCCAACCAGAACTTATCCCAGTCGGCACATCAGCAGGATCAAACCAAGCATCAAAAACTCGAGGAATGCCATCTACATAGTAGCGATGACTATAATCGGGATAAACGAGTTCATATAAATTACTAAACACTCCCGATGGCACATACGCAAACAGTTCTTTACCACCATTAACGCCTAAAGAGGCATCAAACGCATGAAGCATCCCATCATTTGCACCGACCAAGATGATCGGTGGTTTATCCACATAAGTAGCCGATTTACGATAGCTAATATAATCATTACCAACAGAAGCTGAAAACGTAGGTGCCCCTAGCGCACTGTAACCATAGTTATTTTTATTCACATACTGAGGCGAAGAATTTACGATATCCCCCAAACGACTACTACGCTGCCGGAAAGGATTCGATGTATTCACAATCGTCTGTTCTAATGTGCGACTACCACGTAAAAAGTCTAACCGCTGCTGCGCTACAGCCTCTGTCGTTAAAGGACCGCTCGCGGGTGTCGTCTGCAGCATCTCTTTCTGCTCTGCGGATAAGCTAGCCCATTTAAATTCGACCCCACCAGAGTTTAAAGTGACACCCGTTAATGCATCTTTAGCGGCATAAGTACTGGTAAATATCTTCCGACTATTTAAGTCGGCTTCAGGAATGGCATCCATAATAGATGCTGCACTCCATGTATCCGCACTATCTAGTACACCCGTCGAACTAATCCCCCGCGCAACCAAATCACCCGACCATAAAGTTGTATCCATAAGCGCATTAAATAACGCGGAGTCCGTACCTAAACGAGAGGTATTGGCTGTCAGCGCAGAAGCAGCGCCACGTACAGATGCAGAGATTGAAGCGAATGCATCTGTTAACCCATCAACCATCTTCTGAGCATCGCCAGCAGTATAGTAGGTATCCGCTCGTTTATAATCGCTGCCCGAATTAGGATCTAAAGTATCGCTATTGGTATGCCACCACCACTCAGGTAAAGGATCTGTCCTTGCATAAGGATTGCCCAAACTCTGTTCATTGCACTCAGTTCCAACCGGGGTATAACTTGGTATAGAACAGCTAGGATGCTTACGTACTTCAAACCCGCCATATTTAGCTGTCAACCAAAACTGGTTATCCCTTTTATCTTGAAGCACCTGACCTTCCAGCACATCCACCCAGTAGGTCTGAATGGTTTGAGTACCCGCAAAATCATCCCGAATATCGGACGTGTTAGCATCATAAGCAAGGCCCGCCATAAACGCCGAGTTATTACGCCCCGAATAACTACCCGAAGCAGTATCAATACTAATACCCTCCAACTCAGCGATTTTATCCGTCGCTGTTCGCACGTTCACCGTAGTATCGCTGCTAACCTCGGACGGCTTTGCTGGCTCATTTTCGCTTGACGTGTTGCCCGGTAAGTTTTTATCTCTATGGGTATTAACATCCCCAATTCCCAACACCACATTTTTTTGGCAAGCATATTGAATTGGGTCATCCCAACTACGAACCACTGGAAAGTTATCTAACCACGCCGAAATAGTACCACTACTAGGTGACGAGTTATGGGCAGGAGACTTCGAATAATAAGCAGGAACGTTAGATTGGTTTTTGTAATAACGTAGGGCGGTGTAATATAGCTCACTAACAGGGTCAATACTCTTAAACGAGTTAGAGTTAAGTTGACCAAACTTATTGATATAATTGATCACACCGCTATCGGCAATAGACACACCATAATAACTCGCCGTATCAGCCGCAATAGAAGCATCAGGATTTTGAATTAAAATACCCGTATTTTCATCCCACTCTTTATTTGGATTCGCCACTACCCCTAAGCTAGGGTCTAACTGCTCAGGCCCAACAAACTTCTGTTCAGCCCTTAATACACCGCCGTCTCGCAGGCCGTTACTATCATTTAAATAACCAAACACACTGTAACGTACATTATCGGAATAACGTTGGATCAACCCTTCGGGCTTCCAGTTAGAACCATAAAGTCGGCAATTAGATTCAACACCTACAGCAGGGTCACACACTTTGACGCGTACACTGGTTTCAAAACGATCACCAGATATAGCATGATAAGCAACACCACCGCCTCCGCCACTTTCAATAATACTTAGATCATCAATATAATAATCTGAACCACCATGAATAAATAAATAGTTAAAATCTGAATGGGAGCTAGATGAGCTACTGGTAACGCTGCCTAACTCTGTGCCGCCCTCGTTATAAACGGTTAATTTAAACTTATTCCCCGATACGGATTCAAAAACAAAGCTATACCAACTCCCTGTCGGCCGACTAATAGAAACGCTACTACCTAGCGTATTAGTACTAACAGAAGAACCACTTTTAGTACGTTTTTCTACCTTAATAGAACTACCAGAAACCGAAAAACCATAACCATTACCGTCACTATCAGACAAGGCGAGTCGATCAGAACTCCCGTTTGTGGGGCCACCAGAGGGACGATAGATCCGCCCCGTAAAGATGAAATTATCATAATCAACACTACCGGAATCAACGACTTTTATCCGCGCACCATTTGGGTCACTGTTTGTTTTTTTCTTAAGCGAGAATCCATCCGCGTCATAGGAATACTCGGAACTACGCTCAACTGTACCTGAGCCAAATTGAGTTATTGATATAGAACCAAAGTCAGTATCACTAAAGACTGGCGTATCTACTCCTGGCGCTGTGTTTGAAAACCCGTGTCCACTAGGTAACTGAAAATCCATTTTGTTACCTTCACCATTCACATAGGTTGTGATGCTTGAAGTAGAAAAGGGCGTAGCATTATTAACAACCGCCACACCGGAGATCGTTCGCGTGGGGAAAAGACTGCCTTGCCCCGTATGACGGGCTTTTTCAATCCAAGTTTCAGTAACCGTGTCTTTAACTCGATATCCACCTGTTAATGCCCAACGAAATGGGTCAATTGTTGAGGTCGCCGCCCAATTCAAATAGTTGCCACTCCATACATCGCCTGGACAGGTATAGTCCGCGCTCACACTGACTGGGTAAAAGTGTCGTTCGGACTCGGTGGCACTATACTGGTAGCCGTAACATTTATTTGAATCAAAATAGCCTACACTTTTGACCGTTTCGTCATAATTCCCTAAATTAGCAACACTCGTTACGGTAGGGTACTCAACTGAAGGAGTAAGCGCTAAATTACCCGGCACATTACCTTCACCTAAGAAAAGGGGGGTTTGAGCAACAGTACCAGCGACGGTATTTACAGGAAATAAAGCACCAGCATAAACAAGCGCAGAGACTAAGTAACAGAGGCTTGTAGATTTAAACATTTTCATTGCAAAGTCTCCTATAGCAGAGTAAGTCCTCTTACTCTTCCACTACATAAATTGATTCCAGCCGAACATCTGACCGACCACTAAAGCCGGCGGACGATGCAGTTACTCGGATAACAGCTCCAGATGGCTCCGCATCTATACCTGTACTTACAAAAATTTGAGCAAGTAGCTCAGCATTCCAAGACGGGATTGCTGCTGACGAAAATGATGAGGTATAAGTATCATTGACCATCGTATCTTGATCTAATAAATCATTGAAATAGTCGAGACGCGCCTGCCGCTCCCCTTCTCTTAATGCCGCTTCCGCCGCATTAAAAGCAGAGTGCTGATCACGCAAGTTACCTGACATCTTTTCCTGCATCGTAGTGCCTTGCATAGAGCTCACACCGATCAAAGATAAGATTAATAAGAAGATCAGCGCCACCACTAATACAGCGCCTTTTTCACCCATGCGACCTTTACAGTTAGCTATCATTCTAAGCGATTCCTTAACGCGATGGTTGTAGAGAACTGATGCGATATATTTTGCTCACCTTCCACATCAATCGTCACCCTGACAGCCACCACATCATCCCAGTCACTTGCGGCACTCACTTGAGTCGCTGTATTGGAATAATCAAGTGAAGCGCCTCCACCTGATGCAATAGCATAGGTCACCGTTAAATTAGAAACACCCTCTACCAACTCTTGGTCATTTGGCGCACCATTATCGTAACTAATACTGCGTAAAGCACGCGAAGACGTTAAACCTGAACCGACATAAAATAGCGTACTTGAAAAACGTGCTATATTCGTACTCCCACCTGATAGATAGGCATGGCTTAATGGTTGCGCCGCAGCCGATTTATTATTAATTGATTGCCCGGCGGTGCCCCGCTGAAGGTCAGCCGTATCACTCGCAGCCGTATTTTGAAAGATATCGCAACCCGCAGCATCTGACATAACCAAAATAGCGCCGGGCGTTTCACCACCAATCGTAGTAAACGTTACATCGTCCGTGTCAACATTAGCAGAAAGTATCGCGCCAGCGGCTTCTGCGGCATGTTTCACTAGAATAAGATCAGTGCCCGCCACGTAATCGGTCAAATCCCCAACAAAAAACTCGCCCGTTGGGTCATCCCAGCCTTTAATTGGGTCATTGATGTCATAAGCATCCGCTTCGTAATCCCCATCAGCCGTATCAATAATATCTAATGCATTAACAAAACAGCTGCCTTTATAACCGGTATTACGCACATCTTGGGCGATCAGCTCTATGGCAAAACGCCCATTTTCTTGTACCCGAGATAACGCTTCATTAGCATTAAAGCTTTGCGAACTCCCGATAAAAACAGAGATCACCCCACCGATGAGAAACAAACCTAAAACCAAGGCAATCATCAGCTCAACTAAGCTGAAACCCTTTTCAAGCTGTTTGCCTTTTACTAACATCAACTAAAACTCCATTTGATAGCTAAAGCTAGTTATCGCAGATTCATCAGCATCACTCGCCGCACGAATTCTTGCTCTATTATCATTCCACTGAATCGTGATAGATGCCTGATTAGCCGTTGAACCTATGGCCATCACAACTTGCCCTACAGCACCAGACCCTAATAAAGCCGTCACCCTTGCATCCCATTCAGCTCGATCACCCGCTTGACCGTCGTTGTAATCCCCATTTTCAGCAGCGTCTGGTGCCGCTCGAATTCTATCAGCCATATCGTAAGCCAAAAACGTAGCCTGTGACCGATAGTACGATCCATTATTGCTTTTTAACGCAACCGTTTGCAGTGCTGCAACAGCCAACAGACCGATAGAGATAACAACAACGGCAATCAACACCTCAATCAACGTTGTACCTTGTTGCTTCTTATGTAAATTACTTGGATGATGCATCATGGACAACTGTCCCCCGGATCAATCTCTTGTACAGTTGTACGCCCTGTAGCATTAGTTGATAAGCAGCGGTGGTCTGTATCATTCTGAATTCGCAAAGCGCCTGTAACCTGCCCCCGCCCCAAACGGTCGAAAACAAAACCACTCGCAGCGCCAGAGGTCACAAGGTCAATGCCCTCCCAAATACGTATAACAGTCACATCGGCAGGCGTTTCCAAATCTGTACCTTGCTGTGTCACAACCATCCAGCCACGGCTCCAGTCAGGATCAAAATCACAAGCGGTAAGTGCCAAATTAGAGCGACACGCAGCCGCGGTCTCGCGCCGAGCCAAAGCCTCAGAACGCGCAAGCTGAATAGCAGAATTTAAACTATGAGTGGCTGCCCGAAGTCGAGATGACTCGGTAATTGAATTATAGCTAGGCACACCAAGCCCAAGGATGATCCCTAATATAACTAGAGTGATCATCAACTCTAACAAAGTGAAGCCTTTTTCCCGTTCAGACATTACCTACATCCAGTAAATAAAAATGCTCTTATATACTTAAGATTAGTCGTTTAGGGAAACATACGCCATACAAACATTTGAGGGGTCTTTAAGGAAGCGTAGACCTAAGATTGTAAAAATACAAAAAACCCGAATATTTTATTCGGGCTGCATGTTTGCTGCTAGCTCACTTGAAGTATTTCTACTTCAAAATCGAGCTGTTTCCCTGCTAATGGATGATTAAAATCAACCGCTACCATCTTATCGTCAAATTCCGATACTACTCCAGGTAGCTCACCTTTTCCAGCATCTGAAAAAGAGATCACTAAACCCAGTTCAAGCTCGACTCCTTCGAACTGTGAACGCGGAACATTATGTATATTACTGGGATTCGGCATCCCAAAACCATTTTCTGGCAGTATTTTGAGCGTCTGTTTCGCGCCCTCTTCCAAACCAAATAATGACTTTTCAAAACCTTCAAGCAGGTTCCCGTCACCTACAGTGAATGTGGCAGGCTCTTTATCAAACGTGGAGTCCACAACCTGACCATCCGCCAATTTAATCGCAAAATGCAACGTAACGGTTTTACCGGGACCAATTAATTTACTCATTTACATCGTCTCATCAGAGGGTTTGCGCTTTGCTTCTAAAAAAAGCATATCAACAATTAATATAACGGCGCCCAAGGTAATAGCTGAGTCAGCTAAGTTAAAGGCTGGGAAATAATAACTTTGGTAATGTAACGAGATAAAGTCAATCACATAGCCCTGTACAACACGGTCATATAGATTACCCAGCGCACCCCCGAGTATCATGGAGAGTGCGAAACCTAACCACCAGTGCTTACGCTCAATACGGCGCAACCAAACAACGATTACCGTACTCACAAGCACAGCAATCA
>JBLHVX010000056.1:0-11361 GCA_047628835.1 Granulosicoccus sp. | reverse complement strand
CTTCGAAGTAAGGTTCTAGTTTTACATTGGTACCAATTAACAAATGATTGCTACTGGAAAACACATCACCCTGTTTATTCACAAACCAAAAATCTTTTGCACCAGACAAGCCGGTGATAATAGAAGCAAGTTGACGACTATTAGGAATGCTACTGTCTAGATCAAATAAACTGACCTGCTGATTATTGCGCGAACGAAACAAATCAATAACGTCTGGTCGCTTAGCGACCAGTGCCGTAATTAGACTAAATTTATTAAGCTGTAAAACAAGATTAGATGATTGGTAGGTTAATACACTCTTTGCTTTGTCTGTTGCCTCTAGCAATGCCTTGCGCTCTGACCACTCTGACAACAAATAAACAAACAAACTGCCTAATACCGCCATTATCACCAACAAGCTTATTCGTTTAATACGCGAAGGCTGGTAAAAAAAATGGCGGCGAGTAGGCTTAGGCATCACAAAAAATAATCAGCATTTATTCAACCACTGACATTGCGTCTACTTTTTGAAAGCCTCGCGGCAGCTTATGTCCACGTCGACCGCGCTCACCGCGATAGTGCTCTAGATCTGCCATTTTAAATGTCGTATGGCGCTTGCCGGAATACACAGTTAACTTTTGCTTGGAATGTATAACCGCGATAGACGCGACAAACTCTTCTCGTGACTCGACGCGCGCACCGGGGATACTCAGCATTTTATTCCCTTTACCACGCCCTAGCTCAGGCAAATCGGCTAATGGGAAAATCAACAAACGCCCCTCGTTACTCACTACGGCAACATGTGCATTCACTACGTCGTCGATCATAAAGGGGGGCAATACTTGCGCGCCCTTAGGTAGAGTAAGCAATGCTTTGCCGGCTTTATTTTTAGTATATAGGTTACCCATCTCGGTGACAAAACCGTAACCTGCATCGCTCGCAATTAATAGGCGTTGCTTATCATCACCCATGACTAAACCTGTAAAAACTGCACCACTTGGAGGATTTAAACGACCAGTTGCTGGCTCACCCTGGCCCCGTGCCGAAGGTAATGTATGCGTAGCAATAGCATAGCTTCGTCCAGTGGAATCAAGTAGCAATGCGTTTTGATTACTTTTACCTTTGGAGGAAAATTTATAACTGTCTCCGGATTTATAATTCAATGTCGATGGGTCAACATCGTGGCCTTTGGCTGCACGCAACCAACCTTTTTCAGATAACACGACTGTAATAGGGTCGCTGGTGAGCAAATCTTTTTCGCTAAGTGCCTGTGCTTCACCACGCACAACAATCGGTGAACGGCGGTCGTTACCATATTTTTCGGCAGCGGCTTCTAGTTCTTTCCTCACAAGATTTTTAAGTTTAGTTGCCGAACCTAACATGCTATCTAGCCACTCACGCTCTTTTGCCAACTCGTCTTGTTCGCCACGAATTTTTATTTCTTCTAGTTTTGCAATTTGACGTAATTTTAATTCTAAAATCGCCTCGGCTTGAATCTCAGTAATTTTAAAGCGTTCGATGAACACTTGCTTTGGCTTTTCTTCGGTCCGAATAATATGGATCACTTCGTCTATATTTAAGAACGCGGCTAAGTAACCTTCTAAAATATGTAAGCGCTTAAGGACTTTATCTAAACGGTACTGCAAACGGCGACGTACCGTTATCATCCGGAACGACAACCATTCAGTCAAGATCACATCTAACGATTTAACCGCAGGCAGACCATCCATACCGATCATATTCATATTGATACGATAGGTGCGTTCTAAATCTGTGCTCGCAAACAAGTGGCTCATTAACTGCTCGACATCGATGCGGTTAGAGCGGGGGATAATAACTAAACGAGTGGGATTTTCGTGATCGGATTCATCACGTAGATCAGCGACCATGGGTAACTTCTTCGCCTGCATTTGTGCCGCAATTTGTTCTAGTATTTTCGCGCCACTCACTTGGTGTGGTAAGGCGGTAACAATAATATCACCATCTTCTTGCCCCCATATACAACGCATGCGCAAGCTGCCACGCCCAGTGTGGTACATAGCTTGGATGTCTTTTGGCGAGGTAATGATTTCCGCATCGGTTGGCATATCGGGAGCCAATACAAATTCAGATAGCTCGGCCACTGTCGCTTTCGGATTACTCAATAAATGGATACACGCACTGACCACTTCACGAAGGTTATGTGGCGGTATATCGGTCGCCATACCGACCGCAATACCCGTCGTCCCATTGAGTAAGATATTCGGCACTTGTGCAGGCAGTACTTTAGGCTCGTCCATGGTGCCATCAAAGTTAGGCGTCCACTCGGCGGTACCTTGGCCTAGCTCACCTAACAACACCTCACTATAGGCGGTCAGGCGAGACTCGGTATAACGCATCGCAGCGAATGATTTAGGGTCATCGGGTGACCCCCAGTTACCCTGCCCATCGACCAAAGGATATCGATACGAAAACGGCTGCGCCATTAACACCATGGCTTCATAGGCGGCCGAATCACCGTGCGGGTGAAACTTACCAATAACATCACCCACGGTACGCGCCGACTTTTTAAACTTGGCAGTCGCCTTTAAGCCTAGCTCACTCATAGCGTACACAATTCTACGCTGCACGGGCTTAAGGCCATCGCCAATATTAGGCAAGGCACGATCTAAAATGACATACATCGAATAATCGAGGTAGGCTTTTTCGGCATAATCTTTTAAGGAGATACGTTCATCCGACTCTGGCGGGGTAACGGTAGTGCTCATAGTTAACTCTCTGTATTCTTTTATTCGGTATTGCTGACATTCAACATCTTATTTGTAGGGATATACGCTATTTATTACACGCTGTGTGTATTAGTTGGGATCTATATGGGTTTGACTAGTATGTTTTTATTAGCCTAAGGGTTATTTATGTATCTTTTGCAAATAATCCTATCTAGAGTAAAGCCTGTGAATTCAAGTCATGCTATCCTTCACTTGAAAGATTTACATAAGCAAGAACCACTTTATACCGAACCACTTAATTAGAAAAAACCGCTTTACTTAACGGCAAGCTCTGTTTAAATAGGTAATATAAATCTACACATTACCTAAGTGTTGCAAGTGCACGCTTGCCTAATAATTAAACAACCACAGTCTTAATTCAGTCACGAAACAAGGAATATACCATGAAGGCATCCGATCTATTAGTCAAATGTCTCGAAGAAGAAGGCATTGAATATATTTTTGGCGTTCCCGGTGAAGAGAATGCCGATTTTATGATGTCATTAGAAGATTCCGGCCAAATTAAATTTGTCCTTACTCGCCATGAGCAAGGCGCTGCGTTTATGGCAGAAATTTATGGTCGCTTAACCGGTAACCCTGCCTGCTGCTTAGGCACTTTGGGCCCTGGGGCGACCAATCTAATTACTGGTGTAGCTGATTCCAATATGGATCGGGCACCAATGATCGTATTGACCGGCCAAGGCGCATCAACACGATTACATAAAGAGTCACATCAAGTGATGGACGTAGTCGATATGTTCAGCGCGGTGACCAAATGGGCAACGACTGTATGGCACCCAGACAACATCCCTGAGATTGTACGTAAAGCCGTACGTTTAGCACGTACTGAAAAACCGGGCGCTGTATTGATTGAGCTACCGGAAGATATTGCCAAGCTAGACAGCAAAAAAACACCGCTGACTGTACGTAAGTTTCTGCGTTCGGTACCTGATCCAGATATTATTCGCCAAACGTATGATCGCATTAAGGCTGCTAAAACGCCCATTATTATTGCTGGTAATGGCTGTATTCGCCGCCGCGCTAGCGAACAACTGCGTATTCTTTGTGAAACCACGGGCATTGGCGTAACGAGCACTTTTATGGCAAAAGGCTGTGTGGATATGGATAAAGACTACTGTCTTTATACTGTAGGCTTAGGTGCGAAAGATATCCCTGTTTACGCTATCGACAAAGCCGATCTGGTAATCACTATTGGTTTTGATATGGTCGAGTATCATCCAAAACTATGGAATGATGGTAATGCAGCCGAAGTACTACATATCGACTTTTTACCTTCTGAAATCGATGAGAATTATGACCCGAAAATTGAAGTAGTCGGCGACATCGCTCACGCGCTAGAAATGCTTAATGAAATTATCGCTAGCGATGGCGGTTTTGATCATGATCTTAGCAGCCAGAAAAAAATGCGTACGCTAATGAGCAAAGAGCTTGCACAGTATAAAGATGACGCTGGCGAAGCAGCAATACGCCCACAAAAAGCATTATGGGATGCTCGCCAAGTACTAGGCCCTGACGATATTTTATTATCAGATGTGGGAGCACATAAAATGTGGATTGCTCGTCACTACCATTGCCATGAGCCAAACACTTGCTTAATACCTAACGGTTTCTGCTCAATGGGCTTTGCATTACCAGGCGCGATCTCTGCCAGTTTAGTGTATCCAGATCGTCGCATTCTATCTATTTGTGGCGATGGCGGTTTCTTGATGAATGTACAAGAAATGGAAACGGCACGTCGCTTAAACTGCAACATGACAGTGATGGTATGGGAAGATGGCGGTTACGGTTTAATTAGCTGGAAACAGGAAGCTGAATTTAATCGTAGCACTGACCTTGCGTTTAACAATCCAGACTGGATGCAATTGGCCGAGGCCTTTGGCTGGAGCGGGCACTTAATCACCGACGCAAGTAATTTACAAGCGGCTCTAGAAGCGTCGTTTAATGAAAGCGGCCCAAGCCTTGTGGTGATCCCTATTGATTACAATGAAAACAAACTACTGACCAAGCGTTTGGGTGAAATGACTATGCCAATTTAATGCTTTAGTGCATTAAAAGGCAGGCAATAAAAAAGCCGCGACATTCAATAGATGTTGCGGCTTTTTTATTGTAGACAGAGAAAAACTTACACATTGTCGTAGTTAATACCTGTGGAGTATGCGGCAATCTTACTGAGATGCGTATAAGATAAGCCACTTTGCTCTCGCCACTGATTCATTAATACTTGTACTTTTTTTAAGTCTCGCTGACTGGTAGGGTTATCTGCAATATCAAGACCGGCATTCTGCATAGCCAGCACTACATCGCCGGTTAACATAAACGCATCCATGCCCACATAACGCAAAAATCGCGGCCCTGTTCGGCCACCTAGACGAGAACCATGTTTTTTCAAATAGTGCATTAGGCCGACTTGGTCATCTTCCGGCCACCCGCCAATTAACTTAGCAAAGCCACCTCGCTTACGGGATTCATCATAAACAAAGGATAGGTTTTCACGCACCGCACAAATTTTTTGCCAATGCCTAACAATACGCGTATCGATCATATAACTTTCCCAATGTTCTGGAGAAAGAAAACTTAACTTAAGAACATTGAAATCTAAAAAAGCATCTTCAAATTGTGGCCATTTCTTTTCGACTACCGACCAGCGAAAGCCCGCCTGATTAATGACTTTTGTCATCATTGCTAAAAATCGATCGTCCGGCAAGTTAAGCAACAGGGCTTTAGGCGGCACAACTGAAAGCAATGATTTCAATGCTGCCTTGCCGCCTTTACGCTCTTCAGCTTGCAATTGTATTTCGGAAAAAGGTTTCATGATTTACCCATTAATTACCACGATATGCATCACAACTCTTGCCACTAATAATATGACTAAAAAATTAAGGTGATATCGTTAATACCTGCCCTATTCTAATCGTGGAGGTTTTTAATTTATTTCGACTTTTTAACGTAGTATACGAGACCTTATACTGCTGTGCGATTTCGGATAATGTTTCGCCGCTTGCCACTTTATGAATAATTTTTTTCGATACTGGCGCAACACGCCTTTCACTAATGATCAGTAACTGACCTATACGTATATTATTGTTTTTTAGTTTGTTTAATTGCTTTATTTTAATCACGCTCACACGGTAGCGTTCCCCTATAGTCGACAAGCTATCGCCATTAATCACTTTATGGGTTATTTTTGTAGGGAGTGATGGCGTTGCCGCGATCGGTGTTGACGTCGCCGTCACCATGGGTGGACTAACTGATGACTGAGCCCTTGGACTTTTGAGTGGCGCAGCAACAGCAATAATTAAATCACTTTCTTTACTGCCATTTTTCTTCCATGCCACATAACTAGCTGCGGGAGGCTTCGCATAGAAATAATCTTTTACACCGTTAAAAATAGATTGCGCCATTTTCTGCCTATAACTCGACGTACCTAACAATTTAGCTTCTCTAGGATTAGAAATAAACCCAGTCTCCACCAAGATAGAAGGCACATCGGGTGATTTCAACACAAGAAAACCTGCCTGCTCTACTTGCTTTTTATGTAATCGGGTAACACCCTTCATTTCTTTCAAGACTTGCTTGCCAACTTCCAAGCTAGACCCTACAGTGGCCGTCATCGACAAATCCACTAGCACACCGCGTAACACCTCATCTTTGTCTTCTAAGTTAACATCGCCCACACCACCAATCAAATCTGCTTCATTTTCCTGTTGCGCGAGAAAACGTGCTGCCTCACTCGTGGCTCCACGTCGTGATAGCGCATAAACCGATGCGCCATTCGCCTGAGACCTTTTAAACGCGTCGGCGTGAATCGACACAAATAAATCGGCACGTAACTCACGTGCTTTATCACGTCGCTTACGCAAGGGGATAAAATAATCATTGGTCCGAGTAAGGCGAGCGGTAAAACCTTTTTCCTTATCAATTAATTTGGCGAGGCGTTTAGATATATCTAAAACAACCACTTTCTCTTGTATGTTTTTAGGCCCTATGGCGCCAGGATCTTCGCCGCCATGCCCGGCATCAATGACTATCATAATATCCCGCAGCTGTCTTTTTTTAATCCGTACGGTTGACGCGTTATTTTTCTTTGCAGAGCTGTCCGTAACATTTTCAACAGTTTTTTGCGTGCTCGTGTTGCTGTCATATAAGTCTATAACTAAACGATGAGGCTTACTCTTGCTGGGGTTCAATAAAAAACTGCGGGGTTTAGCTTTGGCACTTAAATCGAAAACCAAGCGCAAATCTCGACTATTACGCTGAGCTGAGCGAATACGCTTAATAAGAGATTTTGGATCTTTAAATGCTGGCAGATCTAACACAGCAGAATTTTTTGCACTAGTAATATCCACCACCAAACGATGTGGACTTTCCAATAAGAATAGCTTGTAACTTACCGTATCGTTCATATCAAACACAACACGAGTATGATCTGGTGCGCGCCATACACGCAAACTATCTACCGTCGCCACTGCAACAACTGTTTGACTAAAACAATAGAGAAAAAGCAGGCCGCACGCTGACAACCATATTCGAAATGGCTCCACAGAAATAAAATTAATACTGGTACGTGACACGCAGGTCTCCGATTTTATTTTAATTGTCGATGAGGACACCATTAGCTAGTACCCATCCATAAATGGCTCGTCGCGAGGGAAAATAAAAAGGGTTAGCTTTGCGCTACTAGATACAGGCGTTTGCTGATTGCAAACAACTACGTCTAGTGGTGCGAAGATGGACGTTTTAATTTTTCCGCAGTAGAGCCCTACCTCTGAATGGGCACGAGCTAGTAGGACACCACTATCGCCGTTAATTCTCGCCCAACCGCTTGGCTTGCCTCACATTTTTTTGGTGTTAATCGTAACACTACGTTTGGCAGAGGCAACACACCCTCCCCCCTCTCTGCCCACTCGATCAAGCAAATTGACTTAGATGAAAAGTAATCTCTAATGCCCATATACTCTAATTCTTCAGGGTGGCCTAAACGATATAAATCGAAATGATACACCGGCGGCGCTAACTGCTCGTAGGGCTCAACCAAGGTATAGGTTGGGCTCTTAACCGCACCTGAATGACCAAAGGCATTTAATATCCCGCGAGTGATGGTTGTTTTCCCTGCGCCCAAAGTGCCCTCAAGGAATACCGTCATACCTGGCGTTAGTTGTGCCGCTAACTGTTCCCCCGCCAATACCGTTGCCGCTTCATCAGCAAGCCACTGGGTTCGGGTAACACTAGTCGCACCGTCAGGTAAAATAGCGGATAAAGGTAATAAAGATGATGCGTCTCTCATCTTCATCACACTTCCGTTAATAACATCTGCACGGCAGGTATTATATCCGTGGCGAGCAAACTTCGCTGGCCACTTGTTTTAACTGCATGATCTGCTGCCGAAGAGTGTAGTACCGCGCCTAACATGGCGGCATTATCTATAGACATACCTTGCACCAGTAGCGCTCCGACTAAACCACTCAACACATCGCCCATACCCGCACTGGCCATGCCTGAGTTGCCAGCGTCACAAATATATTGATCACCGCTTGATGTCACAACAATAGTACCTGCGCCTTTCAATATCACTGCACCCCCGTATTGTTGCTGGATAGCTTGCGCTGCGGCAAAGCGATCTGCTTGTATCTCGACGACACTGCAATCTAATAGAGTCGCTGCCTCACCGGGGTGAGGGGTTAATACCCACTGACGATCTTTAGGCGTAATGGCCGACAAACCAGCAAAGCGAGGCTGAGCTAATAATCGTAATGCATCGGCATCAACCACCAAGGGCTGTATGGTAATCTCTAAGACTTGATAGAGTAATTGCTCTGACCATGCAGACTGCCCCAGACCCGTACCAATAACGATGCCCGTCGCACGCTCAATCATCGGTAATAACGCCTGCCCACTCTCAATACCAGCAACCATAAGCTCTGGCTGTCGTGCTAATGCGGCAGCAACAAATGCAGGCTGTATCGCTAAGCTCACTAAACCCGCACCCGATCGCAATGCCATCTGAGCGGCCATAATAGGGGCGCCGCCATAACCATAACCCACGCCGCTATCGCCACCAATCACCAACAAGTGCCCGCAATCCCCTTTATGCGCCGCACCAGATCTAGCTGGCAAGCTGGCCAGCGCATCATCAAGTATCAGCAACTGAGATGATGGGTTCACTAAATGTAACCATTCTTCATCTACCTCTAGATCTGAAAAATACCGCTTCCCGCTATGTGATCGACCCGCTCCGGTAAATAGCCCTTGTTTTTGGCCTATAAAGCTAATAGTGGCATCTGCCGTTATCGCAACGGTAGCGACTGCTCCAGTATCAGCATTGACTCCTGTAGGGATATCAATCGCCAACACAGGCCATGAATGGGCTTGCTTAACAGTGTTAATCGCAGTGACAGCATCAAAAATATTTCCCCGTAACGTTCCCTGGCTACCCGTACCTAGTAAGGCATCGACAATAACCGTTTGCGGGTCTTGCATTGATTGACTATCAACAAATGCAGCTAGAGTAAACACTTGGCTCTCAACACCCTCGCGCAGCGCATATTCGCAAGCAGCGAATGCTGCACTTTCTTTTGCGGGCTCGCCGAATGACCACAGAGTCACTTTAATATTACGCTGTTTAGCTAACGCAGCGATAACATAACCATCACCACCATTATTCCCTGCCCCACAAAAAACATGCAATGCAGTGGTTTGAGGCCAACGCTCTAACAAACATGCAAAAGCATGCCGACCAGCTCGCTTCATTAATACCGTTGAGGCAATACCTTCATGCTGCATCACTAGGCAATCTAACTCATTCACTTGCCGTGCCAAATACAGCGATGAGGAACACAAATCATAAGCAGCACGTGAGGCCGAATTAGTCGTAGAAAGCGCGGACATAGAAAAACTCATATAAAAATAGTAAAGATAGAAATACAATAGCTTATTATAAGCCAACCACCTAAAGATAACAGCTGCGCCCTTTCGCTCATCCCCTATTTTTAATGCGACTATTGCCATAATGACCAAATCTAACGATTCAGAGTACCCGCCAAGCGAACACAGGGTAAGCGAGCAGCATGTTGCGCTTATATCATTAGCGGAAAGCGTTAAGGTGTGGGGGCGAGAGCTCGGTTTTCAGCAAGTGGGTATTACTGACATAGATACAGGCAAACATAAAGAGCATTTACAAACGTGGTTAGGCAATCGCTACCATGGTGAAATGCAATGGATGGAAACCCACCAAAACTTACGTAACGATCCCGCACAGCTAGTACCTGACACAGTTCGGGTGATTTCGGCACGCATGGATTACTTACCAGAAGATCCACAGCATATTCAAACATTAAAACAGCACGAAAAAGCTTATATCTCCCGCTATGCCCTAGGTCGCGACTATCACAAGCTGATTCGCAAACGCTTAGCAATACTCGCCAGAAAACTGGAGCAACGTTATACCGAGCTCGCCACAGAAAACAATTGGCCCCTAGACAGTATTTCACAACGCCCGTTTGTAGATAGCGCACCGGTGCTGGAAAAAGCTTTTGCAGAAAAAGCAGGTCTCGGATGGATTGGCAAAAACACCTTAGTGCTCAACAAAAACGCCGGCAGTTGGTTTTTTTTAGGCGAGGTACTCACCAACATCCCATTGCCGGTCAACCAAACTATTGCTGAAAACAAATGTGGGGATTGCACGGCGTGCTTGAAAATTTGCCCTACCGATGCGTTCGTCGCCCCGTACACTTTAGATGCGACACGCTGCATTTCGTATTTAACGATCGAACTAAAGTCATCTATCCCTGAAGAATTTCGGGAGCCGATTGGCAACAGAGTTTTTGGTTGCGACGATTGCCAAGCTATTTGCCCGTGGAATAAATACGCCAAGCCGACGCAAGAAATTGACTTTTCTCCTCGCCATCAATTACAAAACAGCGACCTTGCCACCTTGTTTTTATGGACAGAAGAAGAATACCTCAAAAATACCGAGGGCTCAGCCATTCGCCGTATCGGCTATGAACGCTGGCTACGTAACTTGGCGGTTGGTTTAGGCAATGCTCCCAAATCACCTGACATTCTTGATGCATTAAGACAACGCGAAGACTATCCTTCGGAAATGGTACAGGAACATGTGTTATGGGCAATAGCTAGGCAGCAAAACGAAAGAAAGAGCCGAAGAAAAATTAAACGTAAAAGCAGTTAACCATTGACACAATCGCCAACATGCCATCCCCCCTAACTGTCTTTCGAGAAATGTTTCAGACACGCATCAATTGACTCTGTTTGAATGGTTTCATAATGCGTGAAAATACACTCTACAGGCGATCCTAATGCACATTCAAATTCACCTTTATCATCTTTTATGGCGAAGTTATTATTTTCCACTGAGCCTAAATTCGATTGGAAAATTCCTGCCGCGCTCACGGGCAAAAAGTCTTCATATATAACAGGGTCAAAGCGCACATGACCAGCATCAATCAATGACTTAATGTTTCGCTCATAATCCTTCGGCTGACCGGCCACTTTATCGTTAACAGAGAAATAAAAATACGCTAAATTTTGCAATCGCATATCATTATAATGATCGGGAAAAGCGGCAAACTCTTCACCCAATGCAATATAGTATTCACCG
>JBLHVX010000055.1:0-11377 GCA_047628835.1 Granulosicoccus sp. | reverse complement strand
GCGGCAATGCGACGCTATTTAAATTTATTAGCGGCAGAGCCTGATATCTGTCGTGTGCCTTTTATGATCGATTCCTCTAAATTCGAAATCATTGAGGCCGGTTTGCAGTGTGTGCAAGGTAAGGCGATCGTAAACTCTATCTCGATGAAAGAAGGGGTGGAGGAGTTTATTCGTTACGCCAATATTGTTAAACGCTATGGTGCGGCGGTTGTTGTCATGGCCTTTGATGAAAAAGGACAGGCCGATACTTATCAGCGTCGTATCGATATTTGTCAAAAATCCTACGATATTTTAGTGAACGATGTGGGCTTTCGAGCGGAAGACATTGTGTTCGACCCGAATATCTTTCCTATCGCTACAGGTATTAGTGATCATGATAATTATGCAGTCGATTTTTTTGCCGCGACTAAGTGGATAAAAGAAAACTTACCAGGCGCAAAAGTGTCGGGTGGTTTGTCCAACGTGTCATTCTCATTCCGTGGTAACGATACGATACGTGAAGCCATGCATTCCGTCTTTTTGTACCATGCGATTCAAGATGGCATGGATATGGCTATTGTGAATGCAGGGATGTTAACGGTTTATGATGATATACCTAAAGATTTATTAGAAACCATTGAAGACGTCGTATTAAACCGTCGTGAAGACGCTGGCGAACGCTTGGTAGAATTTGCCGAGCGGGTGAAAGGGCAGGCGGCAAATGTTAAAGAAAGTGATAAATTAAAGTGGCGTGAAAACCCCTTGCAAGAACGAATTACCCATTCCTTAGTTAAGGGTATCGCTGAGTTTATTGAGTTAGATGTTGAAGAAGCGCGTCTACAAGCGGACAAGCCGTTACATGTCATTGAAGGCCCGCTGATGGTCGGTATGAATGTGGTAGGCGATCTCTTTGGTGCGGGTAAAATGTTTTTACCACAAGTCGTTAAAAGCGCCCGTGTAATGAAAAGAGCCGTGGCACATTTACTCCCTTATATCGAAGAAGAAAAAAGACGTTCGGGTGATGAAAGCCAAAACAACGGCACTATTATTATGGCGACGGTAAAAGGTGATGTGCACGATATTGGTAAAAATATTGTGGGTGTTGTGCTGTCTTGTAATAATTATGAAGTCATTGACTTGGGTGTGATGGTGCCGCCAGAAAAAATTCTGGATGCCGCCGTAGAATGTAATGCTGACATTATCGGTTTGTCTGGATTAATTACCCCATCGCTTGATGAGATGGTCACTATCGCCGAAATGATGGAAGAGCGTGGAATGACGGTGCCCTTACTGATTGGCGGTGCAACCACGTCTAAAGTACACACGGCAGTAAAAATTGAGCCTAAGTACAGTGGTGTGACTTGTCATGTGTTGGATGCATCGAAGTCAGTGCCTGTAGCCAGCGGTTTGTTAAGTGAAGACAAGCTGGCAGTGATTGAAAAGATTAAAGTAGAGCACGAAAAAGTACGCTTACAAAATGCGAACCGTCGCTCGAAGAAAGCGTTTGCACCTCTAAGAAAAGCGCGTTCAAATAGTGCTGAAATTGATTGGGAAGGCTATCAAGCGGTTGTGCCTCCAGTATTGGGGCAGCAAATATTTTCAGATTGTCCTTTGGCAGAAATTGTAGAGCGTTTTGACTGGACACCCTTCTTTAAGACGTGGGAATTGCATGGCAAATACCCTGATATTCTCACGGATGAAGTCGTAGGTGAAGTGGCGACTAAGCTATTCGCTGATGCAACAGAAAAGTTACAAGAAATCGTTGATGGTAACTTGTTGCAATGTCATGTGGTGATGGGCTTGTATCCCGCTAATGGTATTGATAACGACCAAACTGAGCTTTATCAAGATGAAGAGCGACAAACCGTGGTGGCGACATTAAACCATTTACGACAACAAGTGGATCGTCCTGCTGGTCGTCCTTATCGTTCTTTGGCAGACTTTATAGCACCTAAAGCTTCGGGTGCTAACGATTATATGGGTGCATTTGCCGTGGGCTGTTATGGCGCCGAAGAGCTAGCTAAAGGCTATGAAGTGGCCTTGGATGACTACAATGCCATTATGGTCAAAGCGATTGCCGACCGTTTTGCTGAAGCACTTGCAGAGTTAATGCACGAAAAAGTGCGTAAGCAATATTGGGGGTATGCCAACGCTGAGCAGCTTGATAACGACTCTTTGATCAAAGAGTCGTATGCGGGTATTCGTCCTGCACCGGGTTACCCTGCCTGCCCAGAACATAGCGAAAAAGCGACCTTGTGGGAATTGCTAGATGTAGAAAATGCCATTGGTAGTCAGTTAACCGATAGCTATGCAATGTATCCTGCATCGTCAGTCAGTGGTTGGTATATAGGGCATCCAGAAGCGCGCTACTTTGGCTTGGGTAAAATTGATAAAGACCAGCTACGTAATTATGCAAAAAGAAAGGGTTGGGATATAGAGACAGCAGAACGTTGGTTGCGCCCAGCGTTAGTTGATTAATTAGTGCCCACCCATAAATAGCTCGTCGCGAGGGTAAATAAAAATAGTTATTCCTGTTTAAGGATGGGCACCACTAGATGCAGGCGTTTGCTTATTGCAAACAACTACATCTAGTGGTGCAAAGATGGCCGTTTTAATTTTCTTCGGCAGAGCCCTATTTATGATTGGCACTAATTATAAAAGCTCAGCGTATTCGAAGTCTTCTTGAGGGTAGTATCGATCAGCCATAATAAGCTGAGAGGGAATGTCTTTCTTCAGTAGTGCTTTGGCGTCATTCATTATATTGTTTAAGATGGCCATTTGTTGATGGTTCACAATAGAAGCGCTAATGGCGTCCCCCCATATACCGAGGTGACGAGTATTTATCAGTCGGTATTTTTTGTTTTTTGCCCATTCAGGTCCAATCAAATTACCTATCTGTAACATCAGGCGTTTGGCATTTTGTTTGTCTTGTGCTTTTGGTAGTGACGCGACTAATTCTTCAGTTGCCTGCATCCAGCCTCGGCGATACAGTTGCCAGCCAAAATAAAATCGATTAACCCACATTAAGTAATCACGCTCAGATAGCGCTGCTTGATGGGGAATATCTTCTTGATAGTAGGCGCTAAAGAATTTTTCAGGGGGTATTTCTCTATTCCAATTTTTTTTATCGGGCGAGTTAGAACACGCGGTTATAGATAATGCGAGGCAGTATACGATGGGTGCTAAGTACTTCATAAATCACTTTTTCTGAGTTAAATTCACCCATTAATTAGAGTGCTCTTTATAAATATAGCTGATTGTTGAGACTTAGCGTAATGGCATTATTTTAATATTATTATTTTGAATCCCTGTTGTTTCTTATGTACGGTATATTCTTTAAATCGTGCAAGCTGTTGTTTGGGTAGACTAATAAATTCATTCATCACCAAAACAGCCATTCCATCGACCTCAAGATGGTGCTTGATTTGCTCTAAAAACTTGTTAGTTAATGACTTGTCGTGACTAAAGCCTTGGTGAAATGGTGGGTTGCAAAGAATGAGATCAAATTTCTCATTAATATTTTTTGCACAATCGTCAGCTATAAGGTTCGTATTAAATGGCAGATTCTTGCTATTTATTTCTGCACATAAAATAGCTGTCGCATTATTATCCGTAGCGGTAACTGACAGTTGGCTGATGATTTTTTTGTCTAGATAATATGGCAGGTTGATAAATATCCAGCCATATCCACACCCTAAATCTAATAACTTCTTCGGTGAAAGGCGGTATTGTTCGATGATTTCAGATAGACTTTGTAGTAATAATTCTGTCCCGTTATCTATTTTATCCCAACCGAAAACTCCGGGTTTGCTCTGTGCAGTAATATGGCTGTGGTGTGGAGTGGGTAGGGGTGTTGTTGCTTGATAGCTTTCATCGAACTCGATATTTTCTACAAAATTTGAGAAGGTGCCGCTGTAATCTAAACCTTGTTTTTTAAGTCGGCCATCGCACTGTAAAGTATCTGTTAAAAACTGTTGATAGCTTTTTACGCCCTCTTGTTTTTTGCCGCTAATAATTAGCTCGCTTAAACGACGGTTTTTTACGTGAGAGTTTGCTAAGTTGCTGGCGTTATTCGTAGACAGCAGTTTCGCACTTTGCGTAAAGATATGATGTGTTAGTGCCTTTTCTTTTGAAATGCGATAAATGACACGCTCTACAGGTGCGTTAATCATGGTGTCTAGTGTAGAAAAATCGAAATCGTTGAAGACGGCGGTCATGCCTTTGCTTTTGGCTAGGGTGTAAATGTCGTAACGATTAGTGATCAGTGATAATAGTGGGAATACATTAGCGGGTAAGTGTTCAAGTGCATGTAGGGCATTTTCATCCGCGACCCATAAAGTACTTATCTCTGCCGATTGTAAATAAGGTAATAAAGGTGTGAACGATGAGTCGGGTGTATTCATGCCGATACCGTTGAGACTTCCTCAGGTGTTAGCAGCCGGTATTCCCCGACATCTAACGATGGGTCAAGCGCTATGCTGCCTATTTGTTGTCGGTGTAGTTGGTTAACGTGGTTACCTACTGCAGCCAACATGCGTTTAACTTGATGGTATTTACCTTCGACAATAGAAAGTTCTATGCAGCGCTCGTTAATAATGTTGACTGTTGCTGGGCGAGTGGGTTTTTTTTCATTATGTAAAAGTACCCCTTCTTCTAGCGCTTGTTTGGCAGAATCAGTAAAGATCTCGGCGAGTTCGGCACGATAAGTTTTACTACAATGTTTGTTGGGTGAGGTTATTTGATGGCTCCATTGTCCATCATCGGTCAGTAGTACTAGGCCTGTTGTATCTTTATCTAACCTGCCTGCGACGTGGAGTTGATGTGAGTTGGGCTCATTCAATAAGTCAATCACTGTAGGGTGCATACTGTCTTCTGTGGCGCAGATGGTGTCCACGGGTTTGTTGAGCATAAAGTATCGTGGAGCCGGTGCGCGTAAAGGATCATCAAATAAACAGATAATATCTTTTTGAGTATCAAGCTGTTGAGCAGAATTTTTTGTGGCGCTACCATTAACGGTGATGCTGCCATTTTGTAGTAAGCGTTTTACTTCAGCGCGAGAATAATCGGTGACGGATGAAACGTATTTATCTAAGCGCATGTGTTTATTTGATTCCTAGACAGTCAAGGCTGTATCAGGGCTATATAAGATCTATAGTAAGGTGGCCAGTACGGGTGAGTGCTCTATGCATCTATATTCTGCTTAGTTATTAAGTAGGCTTTTCTCACCAGAAGCTACAGATTGATATATCAGCGTGTTGATAGTCATTGGCCCAACTCCGCCAGGAACGGGGGTGTATGCAGCCACGCGGTCTATTAGCGGTGCAAGTTCGATATCGCCGACACCGCCAGGATGATAGCCCGCATCAACGACGACGGCGCCATCTTTAATCCATTCAGCTTTAATAAATTCGGGTTTACCGACAGCACCGACAATGATATCGGCTTGTTTGACGTGATCGCTCAGGTTTTCTGTGCGTGAGTGGCAAATAGTGACAGTTGCATTGGCGCCTAATAACATCATAGCCATGGGTTTGCCTAAAATGGGGCTGCGACCAACCACTACCGCATGTTTGCCAGACAATTCAATATCGTAGGCTTCTAGTAATCGCATAATACCTTTGGGTGTAGCGCATCCGTAGGCGTCTTCACCCATACTCATACGGCCAAAACCAAGGCAGGTGACGCCATCAACGTCTTTTTCTAAGGCGATGGCATCAAAGCAAGCGCGCTCGTCAATCTGTGGCGGCACGGGGTGTTGTAATAAAATACCGTGAACATCAGGGTTGTTATTCAGTTCATCTATTTTGGTGAGCAATTCATCGGTTGTCGTTGACTCTGGCAAGTCGATCTTTAGTGAATCCATGCCAATACGTCGACAAGCGTTGCCTTTCATGTTGACGTAGGTAGCCGATGCAGGGTCGCTGCCTACCAATAAGGTGGCGAGTATGGGGGTTCTACCATCGCTAATCGTTTTAAGGTGATCAATGCGGGTACTGAGTTCCGCTTCGGTTTTTTTTGCGATCAGTTTGCCGTCAAGTAAGCGTGCGCTCATAGTCTGCTTGTTTCCCTAAAATAAAAAACGCATTTTCCCACAGCTATCGATATAAGGCCAATGGTTGCTGTTGATAATATGGTCTAAAATGATGATTTTTTTATCTTTTTACATAAACTTATTAATTTACCATTGACTGTCTGAAAGCGCGTGGTATTATGCGCACCTCTTCAAACATGGCCGTTTGTAGATTTTTTAAGTTTGTTTGGTTTGGTAGTTTTTCGGAGTGTAGCGCAGCTTGGTAGCGCATCTGGTTTGGGACCAGAGGGTCGGGGGTTCGAATCCCTCCACTCCGACCATTAACTTATCAACAACAAGGCCATGACTACGGGAAAATGTATATGCGCCCGTAGCTCAGCTGGATAGAGCATCCGCCTTCTAAGCGGACGGTCACAGGTTCGAATCCTGTCGGGCGCACCAGTTGTTCTTTTTATGGTGACTGTAGCTCAGTTGGTAGAGCCCCGGATTGTGATTCCGGTGGTCGCGGGTTCGAGCCCCGTCAGTCACCCCATTTATTTATATCTTCTTCTATTCCTCTATTTTTTCTGCGCTTGTGCATCCATAAAACATTTCTTTACGTAATTCTTTACCATCTCAAAGATACCGCTAATTTTTTTAAAAGGAAAACGGTCAATTTTACTGTATTCTATAGTGACCTGTGTCAGCGTATTAGCGTGAGTATAATTAATGGACACAGAATAAAAGAGACTTTCTATGACCGATTTAGTACATGATGCAGATGCATTAAAGGCCAGTCTACGTTTAGGTATGCGTCGCCTAGCGGCAGGTGTTTGTGTTATATCAACACAGGTGGATGGGCAGCGATACGCGATGACAGCGTCGTCGGTTACTTCTGTATCCGACGAGCCAGCGTCTTTATTGGTCTGTGTCAATAAAGACGCCTCTATGTATACATTGTTAACGATGGGGCAGCCATTTGTAGTCAATGTGCTTTCTCAATCGCAGCAAGCAATATCGAATATTTGTGCTGCAAGAGATACCGGAGATGGACGTTTTGCTTGTGGGGATTGGCAGCAAGATGGCAATGACCTACCTTATTTAGCCGATGCACAAGTAAACTTTTTTTGTCGTGTAGATAATGATGATTATCAATATGGTACACATCAAATTGTAATCGGTCGCCTAGATAAGGCGCTGACCACTGCAGCAGAGGTCAGCCCGTTAGTGTATGTAGATGGTAGATATGCGGCTATCAAAAGCGAGTAACTACTATCACTCGCTTTTGATGTTAAATTACGTCCAGCTACATGTTACTGTATAGGTGGCTACTCAGCTCACAGCCAAAATCGCGCTGAACTGCGTTAAAAAATAATTGTTTAGACTTGTAAGCTCAAGTTTTTCGTCTTGCTCAGCACAATGTTGACTGCAATCTGAATGGTTACATTTATAGTTGTTTATCATTTCTTTGCTTTATCGGTAAGCGGATAGTAAATGTTGTTCCTTTGTTAGTCGTGGATGCAACAGTAATAGAACCTTGGTGATGTTCGGTGATGATAAAGTATGACACTGATAATCCTAGGCCTATCCCTCTCCCTGTCTCTTTGGTGGTGAAGAACGGTTCAAAAATATGTTTTTGTGTCCATTCGTTCATCCCTGGTCCGTTGTCACTGATTTTGATAACCGCATCGCTACCGTCAATAATTAATGATGCCGTGATAAGGAGTTGGCCATCTAAGTTAAGATCAGTTTCCTCCGTATATTCATCGCTATACGCTTGGTAGGCGTTATTAATTAGATTTAAAATAACTTGCTGAATTTCTGCTGCCATACCATAAACGGGTGGGCATGTATTAGAAAATTCTCTTCGAATAGTCATTCGAATATTATTATGCTTTTTATGTGAACCAGAAGAGCTAACAGCAAGATCAATACTGCGGTTTAATAAATCAATCAGTTGTAATGGTTCGTGTTTTTGAGTGTGTGTGCCAGAAAACTCTAGCATGTTGGTGACGATAGTGGCTGCGCGTTCTCCAGCGTCTTTAATATTACTTAAGAAGGCTAATATTTTCCTCTCTTCTAAATAAGATAATAATTTCTCTAAATCAATTCCTTTTTCTTCGGCTACTTGAATGTTCGCTATTAGGTCATCAGAAAGGCGACGTTGAATGTTTTGTAGACTTTGCAGTATAGTGCCTAGTGGGTTGTTTATTTCGTGGGCCACTCCCGCGGCTAGTTCACCTAATGAACTCATTTTTTCGTTTTGAATAATCATGTTTTCTAGTTGAATGCGATTAGTGACATCATCAATACGGATAACGGCACTTTCAATGTCAATTGTTGTAATAGGGTAGATAGTAATGTCTTTAAATCGAGCATTGCTGCCGTGGCCTTCTTGTATCGCTTCTAGACGTTTGGGTTTTCTTTTGTCTATGGCTGCTTTGATCAAGCGCATATTGATATTTGGCTCAGCGATCACCGTTTGAAAATGTTTTCCTAATGCATCGTCATAAGATATGTGCGTTTTTTCTTGTGCTGCATTGTTCCAGTGTGTGACAAAGCCATCTTTATCGATACCGATAAGAATAGATGGCATGGAATTAATAATGCCGCGAAGGTAATTTTTGGCTTCTAGTAGTAAGGCTTCGGTATCTTCTTGCTTGGCAATTTCTTGATAAAGTTGGTTGTTCATTTCATAAATTTTGTCATTCCGTTCAGCCGATTGCTCAGTTAGTTCGGCATAATACTCATCCAGCGCCTGTTCTTTTAATCGTAGTATCTGTTCTTTTTTGTATAGATAATAGGCAGCAATCAATATGCCTAAAACAGAGAGAGTTACACCACTAATAAAAATAATATAGTTGGAAGTGTAATTTTGTAAGACATTGTGTAAATGATTGTTAGGGATCAACTGAGGGTTATCTGATAACGCTAAGGTATCTAAAGCGACAAATAATAAGGTAAAAGGTAGTGTTAGCAGTAGAGCTTTCATAAAGTGTGTTTTTGCCCGAGCCAAGTGATCAATCTAGGTGTTAATAGTAGTCGTAATCGTTGCTAAAGCTACTGTATTGGTAAGTTGCGGTACTTTTTTATCACTTTTTATTTGTTGTCAGCGACAGGTGATAAATAGTTTACTCCTTTTTGCATCACTTTTAAGTGCTTTGAGAGGCTGGATATAAGGGTAGGTGAATAGATCGAAAGATAAAGTGAAATAAGGAAAATATACTATTTTTGCATTTACCGTGAAAACATAGCCAAAACTATTTGACACGGCAATTGATTCGGGTAGAATGCGCAGCTCTCGCACAGGGGGTGGTTAGCTCAGCTGGGAGAGCGGCGCCCTTACAAGGCGTAGGTCACAGGTTCGATCCCTGTACCACCCACCAATTGCGAAAATGATGTATCACTCGAAAGAGTACATTCTACGGACCGGTAGTTCAGCTGGTTAGAATGCCGGCCTGTCACGCCGGAGGTCGCGGGTTCGAGTCCCGTCCGGTCCGCCATATTCAAAAACCCGCTAATCAAAGATTAGCGGGTTTTTTTGTTTTAACTTCCTAATTAGTGCCCATCCAGAAATAGGGCTCTGCCGCAGTAGATTCTTCCTAATCCCGACAGGCTTCGAGATGCAGTTGTTTGCAATAAGCAAACGCCTGTATCCTAGGAGCGCACATCATTAAATAGGAATGACCATTTTTATTTCCACTCGCGACGAGCCATTTCTCGCAACGAGCCATTTATAGGTGGGCGCTAATTATTATTTCGCCTCTGCCACAATCTTGACGTACTCTGCTTTTACTTCGGGCTTAGGGTATATTTCTGCAAAGGGGGTGGAACGACCATTATGTTCGATAATACGCACATGCTTACGGTTAAGTGCTCTGGGCTCTTTTACACCGCATGAATGCGCGATAAGCCCCACACCATACACTAGCTTGTTGGCAAAGTTAGCGACTCTTTTGGCTTTATCTTCTGGTACTAGGCCATCTTGTAATGATTTCTTATGAGTGGTGATGCCGGTAGGGCAGGTGTTTTTATTACACTGCAATGCTTGTATACAACCGAGAGCAAACATAAACCCTCGCGCAGATACGATAAAGTCCGCTCCGGCGGCAAGTGCCCATGCTGCCTTCCCAGGCACTAACAATTTACCTGATGCTATGATCTTTATTCTATCTTTTAATGCGTGAGCGGTAAGAATGTCGACGACCAAAGGTAAACTCTCTTGGATGTTCATACCCATATAGTCCATCAGCGGTTGTGGTGCTGCACCTGTTCCGCCGTCGGCACTATCTAGGGTAATGAAATCGGGAGCGCTCTGGATTCCACGCGCATGAATTTTTTCGCAAAGATCTTGGAAGAAGTGTAAGTGACCAACAACTGTTTTAAAGCCAACGGGTCTACCGGTGACTTTCCTCACGCGCTCGATCATGTCTAGTAAATCGTCTACCGAGGCGATATCTTCGTGACCATTTGGACTAATAGAATCTTCTCCGATATTAATGCCTCTTATCGCGGAGATTTCTTTATTTACTTTGGCGCCGGGTAAAATGCCACCTTTACCGGGTTTGGCTCCTTGGCTCATCTTTATCTCAAACATTTTCACCTGAGGATGGCTGGCAACTTCACGTAATTTTTCATCCGATAGCTCGCCCTCTTTAGTGCGTACGCCGTACTTAGCGGTACCTATTTGGTACACGATGTCGCAGCCGCCTTCTAAGTGATAAGGCGATAAACCGCCTTCGCCAGTGTTCATCCAGATGCCTGCCGCTTTAGCCCCTTTGGATAATGCTTGTACTGCGGGCTTTGATATAGCGCCAAAACTCATCCCAGAAATATTGATAATTGAGTTTGTAGTATAGGGTTTCTCCACGAAGCCATCGCCTATTGTAATATCGCGCGAGGGCATAACGTCTTTGTCTAGAGTGGGAAATGGGCAGTTAATGAAAATCGGTTCGCCCTGAATGTTCAATGGTCGCGTTGAGCCAAAAGCAATGGTGGTATCTACATTTTTAGCGGCGCGATACACCCATGAGCGATCTGCACGATTAAACGGTAGCTCTTCTCGATCCATCGCAAAAAAGTATTGACGGAAAAACTCACCAATATGTTCAAAAAAATAACGAAAACGACCCACGACAGGATAGTTGCGTCGAATCGTCTGTTTCGTTTGTGTTTTATCGATAACATAAAGAATGGCAATATAAAGAATGCCTAAGCCCATCACAAAAAATAGCGTGAGAACGCTCCATTGAATGATATTACCAGCGAGTATTTGTAGGGTGTCCATAATAGGCTCCGTAGCAGTTGAGGATTATTAATTTATTATTTTCAATCACTCAGACAAATAGTCTAGCGTAAGTTCAATAAGGAAGTTTTTGTACAAGCGAA
>JBLHVX010000054.1:0-11515 GCA_047628835.1 Granulosicoccus sp. | reverse complement strand
GGGACGAAAATTTTCCATGGGTACAGGTTCAAATCCCTTATCGATCATTTGCTGATTTACCGCCGCTAAGGATTTCGTATTAGCAATTAAGAACGGTGCGGCGTCGGCAAAATAGGTGTGCGTATGCTCGCCCAATAAATCGGATTTTGATTGTGGGCGAGGGGTATCTGCCATACGCACTAAACGTAGGTTTTCCATTCCCAAAGCGGTATGTAGCCAGTCGCTTGCCACTTGGCCTTCATCAAGTACTTGGCAGGTATCTTTCCAAATAACCGCATCAAATACTGGGCTTGTGGGTTTTTGTGTTATGTCAATAACCAGTGGTTCGAGATAGGGTTGTTGACTGTGGCTAAGTATCAGCTGCTGATCTTTTATGGCCGTATGAATCAACACCATGTCGCCGTATTTACGTTGAGTCACGAAACGGTTCTTGCTATCAATAATCATCCATTGTCGATCGTGAGCAAATCCTTGTGGTGTGAGCAGTGCCGAATCTACGGTAAAACCACGTAATGATTTCACGGGATAAAGATAGAGTTGTTCGATGGTAATCATAGTCAATCGCTTATGGTCTTTTGCGCTATTTTTTGTGTTGTGATATTTGTTGCTTTGTTTCCATTATTTGCAGCTGTTCTGGCGTAGCCGGTGTTTGATGTTTTTCTTTCCATTGGGAATACGGCATACCATAAATCTTTTCCCGGGCGGCATCATAATCTATTGTCTCTCCTATGTTTTCGGCCTCTGCCATATACCATTTACTTAAGCAGTTACGACAGAAGTTAGCGAGGTTCATGAGCTCAATATTCTGTACGTCTTTATTGTTGTCTAAATGTGTTAAGAGACGGCGTAAAGTAGCCGCTTCTATTTTTTCTTCTGTGTCGGTAGGTATGTTCATCATATTATTCTTTTGTGTTTTATGAGTGGATTTTATTTGCCATTATAATGCGAAAAAATCACTAAATGGAATAAAGTCGACGTTATCGCCGATAGTCATGTCTTGCGGTGGAGGAATAACCGTTAAGCCATCAGCCTAAACTGTAGAGGGTAAAATGTCAGAACTTTATTGTGGTTGAATGTCGACTGCGCCGTTGGGATTAATAGTGGCTCGTAAAGACTTCTTGTCGTTGTTGATTATCCTGCCAGTAAAAATACCTGCGGCAGTGTTGGCTACTCGATACAAGTAGTATTGATTCAAAAGGTTTGCCGGTGGCCAAGTTGTAACTCTAAAACGACCAGTTACTTACGAGATCTCTGGTCAAAGCGTGACTAATGTTTCGAAAACAGGTAATGTTAGCGCCATAATAAGGCAATAATATCTCGGACAGTCTCCTAGCGTAAGTCTCACCGAGCGTTGTGTCACACAGTTCTAACGAGACAAGGGGATACCCCACAAAGGGCTGTTTGATTGAAATAATAGGAATAAAGTATGCGTCAATAAAGCGCACCCCAAATATCTGCGAGAGATACAACAGGTATCCCCCGCGACCTGTAGAAAAGTGAAGACTACTTAGGTTAAATAGCCCAAGTTACAAGGGCAAAATTAATATTGCCAGCATTTATTATCATTGTGGACGACGATCATGAGGTCGACATTGTTTTTCTTGCTACTTGTCTGTAGCGTTTCATTTGTACAAGCCGATATTTATAAATGAGTCGATAAACAGGGGCGCATAGATTATGGTGAGAAGCCGAAAGTAAAAAAAACGTCTCGCGCAATATCTGTAGTTACGATTCTGTCATTGTAATGAAGCGCATGATATTAAGGGTGTTAATAAAAAGCTAGGAGAATAATAATGGATGGTAAAACTACCCCTCCCCCAGTCCCAACAAAAAGGCATAGCGACAAACCCCATATCAAAGATTTACCTATGAAGAGCTACAATACTAAATCACTAGTGTTTTTAGTGTATCTTATTTTGGCTATAGGCTTATGTTCTGCCGTATTTTTTTTAGTATCACCTATGTATTTTGGTGATGAAATGGAGCAAACTATTCACGTAATGGTGCCGCTAGGTATTTCAGTTATGGTTATTTTTATGCCATTAACGGCCATATCATTTTTGCATTACCGTTTGCCGAAAAAACAAAAAGAATTTCATAAGATTTTAACGGCATTGGAGACGGTTGAGCATGGAGTGGAAGTGAATTACTCCAATATAGATTCTGAATATAAAAGTTCTGATTATCTGCTGCCTATTTTATTCGTCACTCTGTTTTCCGCACTAGGCTTCTATATTCTATTGGCCGGTAATGCCCATGTGTTATTTAAGGCCGTGGTATGGGCGAATGGTGCAGCTAATGAACAAGAAATGGCGTTTCGCACCAGCTTAGTGGCTTGTGGCTTTGCTTTTTTAGGTGCTTATGTATGGTCAATTCAATATATTTTCCGTCGCATGGTGACTTTAGATTTGCCGCCGGGAGCGTATTACAATGTATCTACGCGTTTGGTGTTCAGCTCTTTTCTTATTTTAATTTATAGCCACTTCACCCACGTTGGAATGGGACAGTTATCGACAACATTACCCGTGGTGGCATTTTTTGCAGGGATTTTCCCCGAGCGCTTATTAAATTGGTTGCAAGATACCGTAGGGGATATTTTCTCGAAAAAAACACATATGGCACACACCTTACCTTTAGAAATGATAGAGGGTGTTAGTAGCTTTCATAAGGCACGCTTGTCAGAACTGGGCATCGACAATGTGCAAAATCTCGCTCATGCGAGCTTAGTTGAAATTATCGTTAAAACGCCTTTTTCCCCTAGAGTGATCGTTGATTGGATGGCGCAAGCCCGATTATGTTTAGAGTTTAAAGAACAGGTAAATTGTATTCGTTTAGCGGGCGTAAGAAGTATCTTAGATTTTTTAGAGTTAGCCGAAGCGGGCTTGTTAGAGCAGGCGGCTAATAATAGTCAGCTAGATTTATCATTTTTAGAAGCCGTATATTGTGCCAATAAAGACGAACAATCGATCGTTAGATTACGCGAAGCCTACGATCGTTTAAGTTTGATTTAGACGTCAAAAACAATCATGTTCCAACACTACTGCTCAGTTAACTGTCTAAAAATTGACTATAAACCATACTGACGACGGCCAAACAGTACCGGATCGAGCCCGGCATGACGGCCCAGCATGACGAATATGATTAGCAAGAGACATGAAAAGTAAAGTTAGACCTCGTCATTCCGGAAAGCGTTTTTGCTTATCCAGAATCTAGTGATTTCCGGCACTGGCTGGATACCGAGTACCGGATACCGGATCGAGCCCGGTATGACGAGTCCGGCATGACAACATTAAGTTAACGGGATAGCAGTGATGTTCCAACAATAAAAAGGCGGGGATAAGTCTTATCGCCGCCTTTTTATTGTTTGTCAGTTTTATCAAATACCTTGCAGAGGTCGCAGGTGTATTTACATCTTATCCATTGTCTCAATACCCAACAAATCTAAGCCTTTATGCAGTGTATTCGCCACGGCAAGTGCTAATTGTAAGCGGCTGTGTTTTTGTGCATCTTCAATGCCGTCTTTTAGGATGGGGCAATGCTCATAAAAGCGCATAAATAAACCGGCTAGGTCATATAGATAATTACACAATAAATGCGGGTAAGCTTCACGGCTGGTTTGCTCTATCACTTCAGCAAATTGCAGCGTTTTAATCGCTAGGGCAGTTTCTGCCTCATCTTGTAATACAATCGCCGATGTTAACTGCGCCACATCAATACCATGATCGCTTTGTGCTTTACGGAAAATACTTTGGATGCGGGCATAAGCATATTGTAGGTAAGGCGATGTATTGCCTTCAAAGCTCAGCATGGTTTCCCAGTTGAAAATATAATCGTTGGTGCGGGTTTTAGATAAGTCTGCATACTTCACTGCACCAATGCCCACTTTACGGGCAATGACGCTGCGTTCTTCTGCGTCAAGGTTGGGGTTTTTATCCGCAACGACTTTTTCCGCACGCTCTACGGCTTCTACTAGTAAGTCAGCTAGTTTTACTGTGCCGCCGGTACGCGTTTTAAAGGGTTTACTATCGGCACCCATCATCGTACCAAAGGGGTGATGCTCTAAGCTCATGGTCTCGGCCACAAAACCCGCTTTACGAGCTAGCGTAAATACCTGCTGCATATGTAAAGACTGGCGCGCATCAATAAAATATAAAACACGATTTGCCTGTAAACTTTTTGCACGATAACGTAGTGCCGCCAAATCGGTGGTGGCATATAAAAAGCCGCCGCCTTGTTTTTGAATAATTACCGGGCTAGGCTCGCCGTCTTTATTGGTGATTTCGTCTAAAAATACCACCTGCGCGCCTTGGCTTTCTACTGCCAAGCCCTGATCTTGTAATTCGCTAACCAATGGTGCTAAATCATTATTGTATGCGCTCTCACCATATACATCGTCTGTGGTTAAGGTCACGTTTAACTGGTCGTAAATTTCTTGGCTGTGCTTTAACGAGATGAGTCTAAATTGTTCCCATAGCGCTAGCACATGCTGATCGCCCGATTGCAGCCTAACCACATAGTCACGGGCTTTATGGGCAAACTCTTCCGACTCATCAAAATGTTTTTTAGAGCTTTGATAAAAACCTTCTAAATCTTTTAAGGCAAGTGATGCCGATTCGCCATCATTTAATTGCTCTTCCAGCTCGGCAATTAACATCCCAAACTGCGTGCCCCAATCACCCACATGATTCTGACGAATCACTTTATGGCCTTGAAACTCCAGTGTGCGCACTACTGCATCACCGATAATCGTCGAGCGTAAATGCCCCACGTGCATTTCTTTGGCCAAATTAGGGGATGAGTAGTCAGCCACCACGGTTTGCGTGTTAGCGCTGTCGTGGTGAACCCCTAGCTGCTCGTCTTGCTTGATGTCAGCAATATTGCTTGCTAGCCATTCGGGATTAAGCGTTAAATTAATAAAGCCTGGGCCTGCAATCTCAACCTTGTTAACGACCTGAGCAAACGCGGGATTGTTAGCTAAAGCATCCACAATATTCTGTGCTATATCCCGTGGCTTGGCTTTTGCCACTTTCGCTGCTCCCATCGCCCCGTTGGCTTGGTAATCACCAAAGCCAGCCTTCTTGCTAGGCGCAACATGTGCCTCGCATTCAGCAGGTAAACCAGCGTCTAGCATGGCTTGAGAAACAAAATTAGAGAGCAAAGTACGAATATTCATTGGGGGAGTCATCAACAGTAAAATAAGGGATAAATATAAATGGCTTGCGAGGAGGCTGTCCGAGAATAGAAGCCGTCGCGAGGGAAAGCAATTTTGAGTGCATTTTTTTGAACATTTGAGGTGAATAGTGGTTCTATTTCACGAAAATGGTCGGAAAAATGCGCCAAAATAGCTTTTCCGCAGTAGGTTCTCTATTCTCGGACAGCCTCCTAGGCCAATAAAGACTGCGCATTCTATAGGCAGAGCACAGAGAATGCTAGTCGCGACTTGGCGCCTAAATCATTGGTGTGAGACGATATATTGTGAGTATGGGAGTTCCGACGTTGAGTTGGTGGGATTCTACATGTTAGGCTAACGTCTAATGGCACGTTAACTTTTTAGGAATCACCTTTAATGCTAGATAAAATTGCTCTCATACGAGATTACTTGAACGCCGCTAAGACTCGATGTACCTACAATGCAGCAGCTAAGGCAATTGGCGTTGCCCCGACCGAATTTAAAAAGCTATTAGATGGCCGTAGGCCGGAAAATTCTTGGTTCGTCAACACCGGTGCTGGAGAACCAGTAGGGTACAGTGATGATGAAAAACATCCTGAGCTTTATCGGACAAAGCGAATTATTACTTCCGCAGAGGTATTGACCAGAAATCTTGATCTATAAAAAGCTTAGTAATAAGTAGAGCTGCATACAGCTCGCACTTACTGAATGCGTAACTACTCAGCTCACAGTCAACATCGCGCTGAACTACGTTAAAAAATGATTATTTACACTTGTAAACTCACATTTTTCGTCTTGCTAAGCACAATTTTGACTGCAATCTGAACAGTTACGGGCAGTGCTGAGTAGCTACAATAATTATTTTAAAATACGTGAAAGAATTCAAAATTTTTCTGTCGTAGTGCAAATCGACCACCCCGATAATGCTCGTGCCTTCACCTTACCCCTCCCCATATCAAGAAGCGCATCCAGCAGTGATTAAGAGAATAATATTAGAGAAAGGTGGCGACTTAATTTATCAGGATGCAAACTTCTTGTGGTGCATCAAAAGAGTATGTGACCCATTAATATATAGATTTCGGTCGTCAGACGAAAAAATCAAGCATGATTTTAAAAGTTGTACATAATAAGCCGTTAAGCGCTAAACCTGTATCGGATTTAATATGAAAAAAATACTCGATTATATAAAACTCGCTGTCTTGCTAGGTGGTGTTCTTATGGGTGTACAAATCCCCGGATTGGTTGATCAATACGGAAGTAATTTGGATTCTAGGGTCTCCGAGTCAGGAAATAGCATCGCCGAGTTTCAGGATGATGCTGACAAGTACTATGGTGGTGATATAAATCAGTTGATAGATCATTATGATAATAAGACTGACCCTGTAATTGTTTCAGGTGGCGAAAGCATAGGGGCTTTAGTATCAAGAAATCAGTACCTAACAAAGGCGCAACGGGAATTTCGTCAGTCAGCATATGGTGCATACAGGCATGTCTTTATCAGTCCAGTTGAAGAGGTTAGGCACGATGTCTGGAGTAACTACACATACAAAGTAATCCTTAACGGCTCAGCAATAACTATAGCGATAGTGTCCGGCCTTATTGCATTAGGGCTCTTCGAGTTAACTTTTTTTCTTTTAGGCTTGGTACTACCGGTGCTTAGCCGATCAAGGTACGATGTCGCTGCACAGCGACAAGATCGACGATAGTGGCTAGGCATTATGTTTTAAAAATAAATCAATCTTAAAAAGGAAGTGTGTATGAAAATCGTAGGAATAATTCTTATAGCTATTGGCCTGATAGATTTAGGTGGAAGTTACATGGGGTTTGATTTGTGGGGAGGGTTTATTGGCGTAGAATTACCTGATTTACTTTGGCAGTATTCGTCGTATATCGAAATGATAGCAGGCTATCTTTTGTTTACTGTTGCATCAAAAGGTTCTGCTGACGAAACTGTAGAATAAAAAATTCAATGTTACTGAAGGTGATTGCTGTGCTAAAACCAGCACATCAATCACCTTCATAACATGGCAGTGTTATGTATAACGGGAATATTTCTTATGCTCTAATGGAATTCTAAAAATTTTTATCGTTTTTTGTGTGGTAATGGTTTGTTGTTATCATGATGAGAGTGGTTAATATATAACGGAAGTTTCAAAGGATGTGTCTGCGTGTAAAAAACAGCACAAGTAAATACATTCGAAAATTAATTTACTATTAAATTGTATCGTTATCTAGATATGGAGAACAAGTTGACACGGTCTTAAGCTCCTTTTTCTGGGGCTAAGTGCGATCCGTAAAACATGTCGATTCGTGTTTGATTTGATATCTTATAGTGCGTCATTTTACATGATTGGTAAATATAATGAATACACAAGAACAAAAGCCGCATGTACATGGTCCAGACTGTCAGCACGACCATCATGATTCACAAGCCCTGTTGTGCGTGATGGGGTTAAGGTGGGGCGTAATGAACCGTGTGTTTGCGGTAGCCAAAAAAAATATAAAAAATGTTGTGGTAAATAATTTTTGTTATTTCTACAATAAGTGAGATCAGATAGCGGTGAATCGTATTTAACGCAAATCCCTAACGGATAGTTGTGGTGACGTAAATTGTCCTGCGTTTCATTTAACGCTTTCTTTATAGGGTCTTAAGTAATAGCTTTAATGTGGCCTTCAACAATAAATACTCATCTGTGTATAATGGGTGACCTATTAATAATATAGGTACTCCATATGCAGATCAAACCCCCTATTACAAATCTACTCATCCGAGTATCAAAATCGGGCTTCTATCGAGGCTTCAGTAAAGACGTTACCATCACCGCAAAAATATTAGTTGGCGCTTTAGTCTTATGGGCTATAGCCTTTCCCGACAATGCATCCTCTGTCCTTGGTCAAATGAATTCCTTCATCCTGGCAGGCTTTAACTATTGGTATATCTATGCCATGGCATTTTTTGTGATCCTTTGCTTAGCGTTAGCATTGTGGCCAAAAGTTGGCAGTCTCCGCCTAGGGCGTGATGATGATGTACCCGAGTTTTCTAATTTTTCTTGGTTTTCCATGATGTTTGGTGCAGGTATCGGTATTGGTATGCTGACATTTGCAACAGCAGAGCCAATGTACCACTTTGCGAAGAACCCCGGCACGATTATGGGGCTAACCGATCCAAGTACCCTAGGCAACGTACGAGAAGCCTATATTTGGTCGTTCACTCACTGGGGTTTTGCTGCATGGGCTGCTTATGCCATTGTCGGCTTATCTTTAGGTTACTACTCTTACCGTCGAGGATTGCCATTAACCATTCGCTCCTCGCTTACGCCTTTACTGGGCAAAAAGCTCTCTGGCCCGCTTGGACACACTATTGATGTGGTTGCTGTTGTCGCTACCGTGCTGGGTGTCTCACAGACTTTGGGCTTCGGTGTCGAACAGTTTATCTCGGGCTTATCTACTATCGGTTTTGGTGATTGGCTTTATTCTACTGATGCTGACGGTGTTAAATCTTCATCCAATATAGGCATTATATTTGCTTTAGTCATCATTATGGGTGCATCAACGTTATCTGCCCTTTCGGGTGTGGGTAAAGGCATTAAATGGTTATCGAATATCAATATGGGATTGAGTTTTTTTGTGCTTATCTTCTTTTTAATATTCGGCTCTACATTCTTCGGTCTTTCCACCTTGTTTGTAGGTATATGGGACTATATGGTTTCAGTACCTGGAAATCTTTTTAACGTTTGGACCCAAGATGGAACAGAAACCGGTGATGCCTTAGCGAGCTGGCAGGGCAGCTGGACCGTATTCTATTGGGCTTGGTGGATTGCATTTGCCCCATTCGTTGGCGTTTTCTTAGCGCGTATCTCGAAAGGACGTACGATTCGAGAATATGTACTTGGCGCGATGATCATTCCGGCTGTTATGTGTTTTGTCTGGTTCGCATTAGTCGGTGGTACCGCCATTGACCTCGAGCTATCCGGTGTTGCAGAAGGTGCGATTGCGGGTGCGGGGCAAGCGGATCAATTGTTCGTCATGCTGGGAGTGATGTTGAGCGAAAACGTAGCTTACCTGATGTCGACCATTGTCGTTATTTTGTTACTCACTTATCTTGTCACTACGGCAGATAGCGCAGTCCTCATTATTAATACGATTAACGCAGCGGGAGACGAAGGCCCTAAAGCGCGTCCCCATATTATATTCTGGGGAATCGCATTGTCATTAGTGGTAGGCGGATTAATTATTGCGGGTGGTTTGAGTGCGATTCAGACAGCAATGGTGATTGGTGCCCTCCCGTTTAGCTTAGTCATGGTGATGATGGGTATTTCTCTTGTCATTGCGATCTATGGTGATCTCCAGAGAGAGAAGCTGGGTCTGCAAACCATCTATGTAGAAGAAACCGACGTAGTATAACTACAAAGTATTAGCTATAAAATGTAGCTATAGATCGTGTCCAATTAAAAAGGCCCAGTGAGTAATCATTGGGCCTTTTTAATGTTTAATCATTAAGTTCAGCAGTGGTGGATTAAATTTACCACTACTCAATAAAATAGGGTGTGTCAGATATTGTCTAGCAGTAAAAAAACTATGAGGGGATAAGATTTTCATCTATCGCTTTCGATAGCAGCATTTCCATAGAAACAACGGTCAAGGCCTTTTCATGACTGGCACTGAGTTTGACCGGAGGTGCTACACCGGCATGGTAGGCTTCTGCCCAGCGTGAGACACAGAGACACCAGCTGTCACCATCCTGTAAGCCCAGGAATCCGTATTCGGGAATAGCGGTCATTAGGTCATTACCTTGATCTTTGCTATATTCCAAAAACTCTTGGGTTACGATGGTACAGATGACGTGCTTACCGCGATCATGTTGATCGGTGCGACAGTAACCATCACGATAAAAGCCTGTAGCGGGTGTCAAACAGCAGACCTTCAGCGGTCCTCCTAATACATTTTTTTCGGTCATCAGTAGTTCTTCTTTGTCAGTTTATTGCAGCGCAGGTTACGGATAAATTAGGTGCTTGTAAATACCTGCTAGGTGGGGCAAGGTGGGAAGTAAGTCGTGAATGAGTTTCTTGCCTTTCTCAGCAATACATCGCGCTGGCAACATTAAAGCGAACAACGATATGAGATGAATATGACATCAATAGACACCGCGAGTCTTCTGTGGAGTTTGCTCTTTAGCTCTATAGGCTTAGGATATTTTATTTATGGTAAGAAGCAGTCAAATGCAGTTGTCCGCTATGTAGGCATTGCTTTGATAGTTTATCCTTATTTTGTTCACAATCCACTAGCTATGGTGTTAATCGGCCTGGGGCTCATGTTTGTCCCAAAATTCATATAGCGAGTTCCCACCCATAAATAGTCCGTATACGATAGATTTTCTTTGCCTTCGCTAAGCTGCACCACTTTTTTAAATTTTAAATTTTAAATTTTAGATTTTAGGTGTAGGGTAGACTAATGATAAAGGTACTGCCTTCGCTTAAAGTGGATTCGATTCCTAAGTGGCCTCGATGTCGTTCAATAATACGCTTAACAATACTTAAGCCTAAGCCGCTTCCGCTATATTCATCCGCTCTATGTAGTCGTCTAAAGGGTGTGAATATTTGTTCAAAATATTTTTCATCAATACCTAAACCATTATCTTTAACGTGAATTTCTATACAGTGTTTTTCATTGTTCAGTTGGGTGTGGATATGTATTATGGGTTTTTCAGTATTATATTTAATACTGTTAGAGAGTAAGTTTTGAAATAATATACTTAATTGCCCGTAATTCCCCTGTATGTTTGGTGTGTCAATATCAATAGCGCAGACAAAGTTTTTTTCACTTGAATGATGTAACGATTCTTCGACGCTGGTGATGAGTGCTGTTAAGTCAACGTCTTCGAAAGGTGCTTCTGCGTAGTCAATGGATAAGAAACCTCGAAGGCTAATGACTAATTCTTGTAAACCAGAAGCGCCATCTTCGATATAAGAAAATAATTTCTTGTCTTTATCGCTGAGAGTGGTTTTTTCATCTAAGTCTGTATGTAGCATGCGTGTAATTTGATTGATTCGCCGTATGTGGCCATTAAAATCGTGAGATAAACTGGCGCAAAAAGTTTGCATGTCAACATTGCTTTTTTGTAAAACGTGCTGCTGTTCTTCGTATTTTTTTGTTAGCACACCTAGTTCTTTAACGACTTTACTCTTTAACCGGTTGCTCTTTCTAAGCTCTAATTGCCCAACAATCTGTTTGGCAATTATCTCTAATTGTTTTTTTTGTAATTCACTCAGTGCAGACGGCTTGTTATCTATTACGCATAGCGTGCCAATGCGTGCTCCGTTAGGCGTAATAAGGGGGGCGCCAGCA
>JBLHVX010000053.1:0-11610 GCA_047628835.1 Granulosicoccus sp. | reverse complement strand
ACTTATGTGAAGTCTGCTCAAGAATCTCATTTGGATATTGGTGATAAAGGCAGTGATGCTCTACGCGTAAACGGCTCACAATTACGTTGTAAAGTCTTTGGTGAGGGCGGTAATCTGGGTATGAGTCAACGAGGTCGCATAGAGTATTGTTTGCACGGTGGTGCATGTAATACCGACTTTATTGATAATGCTGCTGGTGTTGATTGCTCTGATCATGAAGTTAATATCAAGATTTTACTCAGCGAAGTGATGTTAAATGGTGGTCTAACCAATGCGCAGCGTAATCGCTTATTGTCAAGTACGACCAATACCATCTCCGATATGGTGTTAACTAATAATTATTATCAAACGCAATCTATTAGTTTGGCGCAAAGAGAGTCCTTATTTCGTTTAGAAGAATATCGTCGTCTGATCACCGCACTAGAAGCTAGTGGTCGACTTGATCGTGAGTTAGAATTTATTCCGTCAGATCAAGAACTACTGGATCGTCGTGCAGACAATTATGCTCTGACTCGCCCGGAATTAGCTGTCTTAAACTGCTATGTAAAAGTGGAATTGAAAGAACTGCTAGCCACAGATGAAATAGCTAATAATACCTATCTGTCGTCGTGGGTAGAAAAATCATTCCCGCAAAAACTTCTTAAGAAATACAAGCGCGGGATATATAATCACATTTTGCGCAAAGAAATTATAGCCACACAGTTAGCCAACGATATGGTTGATATCATGGGGATCACCTTTTTTAATCGTATGATGGAATCGACAGGAGAAAGTGCTTCGGCCATAGCGATGGCATATGTTGCAGCACGCGACGTTTTTCAAATTGATCACTTTCAAGAAAAAATTAAAGCGCTCGATTACATTGTGCCTGCAGATGATCAAATGCTTTTATTGTCGTCTATGATGCGACGAGTCTGTAGAGGAACTCGTTGGTTTTTGTGTAATCGCCATCATCAAGAAACACTAGACAAAACCATAGAGGTGTTTAAAGATACCGTGAATAAAGTGATCACAGAAACACCAGCGATATTGAGTGTTGATGAAAAAGCTGCATGGCAACAGCGTTATGACAAATTTTCTGACTTAGGTTTAGATAATGAGTTGGCTAATGTGATGGCGATGCCTAGTCACTTGTTTTCTGGCTTGGGAATTTCCGAGGCAGTACTGCAAAGTAAGCATTCAATACCCGATACTGTTGATATGCACCATTTACTCGGTGATAAGCTCGGGTTTTATTGGTTTGCCCATGCGGTGACGGATGTGAAGGTAGAGAGCTATTGGCAGTCAATGGCGAGAGAATCATTTATTAATGATATTGATAAAGTGCTGCGAGTAATGACGGTTGAATTATTACGCTTAGGCGGCAAACGCTTTCAGCATGAAGAAACATTACAGTTATGGATGCAAGAATATCCGGTGTTACTGACGCGTTGGCGCAACATAGCTCATGAGCTGCAAACTAACCCTCATACGGACTTTGCTATGTTTTCGGTGGCTATGCGAGAGCTAACGGAATTGGCTGAAGTGTGTCGTCAGACAACGAGGTTAAATATTGAATGGTAATGTGAGTGGAAATCATTTAATTTTTATGGATTGTATTTTTTTACAGCATTTTGTCCATAACTTTGCTATATTTTAGTTAGGATTAGTTAATTAAATATTAGTATTAATTAAGTGTGCAACGAATATGTCAGCCGAAAGATCAGTTAATATATCGCTTCGTATACCCGCAGATGAGTACCTGCGAGTATACCAAGGGGAAGCAAAAAAAGTATCTGCTATTGATAGTCAGGGACGACGCATAAGTTTTCCTGTGAATATTTTGCAGTCCTTTGTTACCCGTGATGGAATTAATGGTGCGTTTACCATTTTATTTGACGAAGAGAATCGTTTTAAAGAGATTATCAAGCACGCTTAATGTACATCGGCAACAAATACGCCGCGTAACGGTGCAGGGTGACCTTCGATGGTTTTACTATCGTCGTTAGGGTCCAAAAAATCCGCAAGAGAATGAAAAGTCATCCATTCGGTAGCACGCTGTTCTTCTGCTGTCGTTTTGGCAATATCGACCAGTCTCGGATTAACAAAACCACATTTTCTCAACCAGCTGATCAAAGTGTCTGCGCTGGGTAAAAACCATACGTTATTCATCATGGCGTAGCGGCCTTCTGGCACCAACACGTCACCAAGGCCACCATCAATTAGCAATGTTTCTAATACAAGTTGTCCTCCAGGACGAAGGGTGGCTTTAAGCTCGCGTAAATGATCCATCGGCGAGCGACGATGATAAAGTACACCCATAGAGAAGGTAGTATCAAATGCTTGTATCTCGGCGGGTAGTGACTCAATGCCCAAGGGTAAAACGTCGACGGGTACATCGCCTAAAAAGTGCTTCATCATATAAAACTGGACTACAAAACGAGGTGAAGGATCTATGCCAATAACACGCTTTGCCCCTGCACCGTAACTACGTAAACAATGGTAACCATTACCGCAGCCTACATCTAAAACAGTTTTACCTTCTAACGGTGCTAGGTGAGAAATAACACGATCCCACTTCCAGTCCGATCGCCACTCAGTATTAATGTCGACACCATGAATGGATATAGGGCCTTTGCGCCACGGAATTAACTGCCGTAGCTGAACGTCAATGGTTGCCCATGTATCTTTATCACAGTCGGCAGCTTCACCGATGGCTACCTTGTTGAGCAGTTCTATATAGCTAGGCTGAGTGTCGGGTAAATTTTCTAAGGCACAGCGCCATGTTTTAAGATCACCATAGCGTTTTTCACATAAGCCGTGTTGAATGGCATCTGGCAGTGTCTGCGCCCAAGATAAAAAAGTCTTCCTTTCGTTTTCGTGAATTTTGTTGGCTAAATAGCCTAGTAGAGATTGATAGTAATTAAGCATGCAGAATAGGTGACCCAATTATTTAATGGCGATAAGTGAGCAGAATGTAAAGCATTGGAACCACAATTCGGCACTCGAAAAACCACATTTCTGCAATCGTTTTTGGTGAGTATCGAGGCTGTCTGAACGAAGGACATTTTCTAATGCAGTTCTTTTTTGGGCTATTTCTAAGTCGCTATAACCATTTACACGTTTAAAATTATGGTACAGGTCAGTCATCAGTGTTTGATGAGGTTGATTATCAAAATGGACTTTTTCAGATATCAACAAAATGCCGCCAGGTAATAGACCATCATAGATTGTTTGTAGAACCGCTTGGCGGTCAGCAGGCTCAATAAACTGTAAGGTGAAGTTTAATACAACGATAGATGCCTTTTTGATGGGCGTATCCTGAACATTACCGCAGCTCATTCTTACCGGAATAGAAGCACTATCGGCTGCGACGGTTTGTTCACAGCGTGCAATCATTGCCGGCGAACTATCGACACTTATAATATGGCAGTTGTCAGCTTGAATACTATGGCGCATAGCTAATGTCGCTGCACCTAACGAGCAGCCTAGGTCATAACAAATACTGTCGTTTTGAGCATAGCGTTTTGAAATGTCACCAATCATACTCAAAATAGCAGCATAGCCGGGAACCGAGCGACTAATCATATCTGAAAATACCGAAGCCACATTTTCATCAAAGCAAAAAGGCGTTACTTGACCAACAGGATCAGCAAAAATGCGGTCGGTGGCTTGTGGTAAATGTGAGCCTTGATGAGAAGTAGGTGTGGTTTTTTTCATGTAATTGAATATGGCTGACGATAAGTGATAAAAATCTCGAGATACGTGTGTGTTAAAACAGAATTATAGCGGTTATCTATCCAAACACCTATTGTTAAGAGGTGTTTGTAAGCACCGTATTGCGCTAATGGCTGAGACTAGGTGAATTAGGAGCATTGTGAGCAGAATAAGCTATTCTCTATAGAGATATGATAAACAAGTGATCATTATTTATGGATTCAAAGGACTACGAGAAACTACGAGTACTTATTGTGGATGATTTCCCCAATTTCCGTACTACTCTTGCCAAAAATATGCATACTATTGGCTTTCGTAATATCACTAGTTTGGCTAGTGGTAGCGAGGCGTTGAACTCGTGCCAGAATGGTCATTACGATATTATCTTATCGGATTATAACTTGGGGGATGATAAGAATGGCCAGCAGTTGCTGGAAGAAATTCGCCATCTTCACCTTGTTCGGCGTTCAGATATTTTTATCCTTATCTCTGCTGATACCAGCCGCGATGTTGTCATGGCCACCTATGATTGTGAGCCTAGTGATTATCTGACCAAACCCATTACCGGAAAAACCTTAGAACAGCGTATCAAACGCTTATTAGCCCGACGAGGAGAATTGTATAGTGTATATAAAGCCATAGATGAGGAGGACTATGAAAGCGCAATTGCATTATTAAAGAGCTTGTTAGAGGTTAAGTCACGTTACAGCGTGGAATGCCAAAAAATGCTAGGTGAAATATATCTGAAGCAACAATCTTATGAACGTGCAGAGGAACTTTATAAAGGCGTACTTGAAAAAAGAGAACTGGACTGGGCAAAAGTAGGGCTGGCAAATGTCAATATAGCCTATGGTCAATATGCGATTGCCGCAAACGCGCTATCTATGGTTATAGAAGAACACCCCGCCTACTTAAAAGCGTACGATAGTTTGTCAAACGCGTATCGTTCGATGGATGACAGTGACCGCTTACAGGAAGTGTTAGAAAAAGCTACAAAAGCCTCGCCAATGTCTATTTCTCGTCAAAAAACCCTTGCCGATGTGGCATTGATTAATGGCGATGTCGCTTTGGCAGTTAAAGCCTATAAAAAGACGATTAAGTATGGTGCTAACTCCCATTACGACAATGCTGATAATCACCTAAATTTAGCTCGAGCGATAACCAAAGTGTACGACGAGGGACAGGGTACTGATCAAAATACGACGATGGATGCTTTACATTTACTGAATAACATCGACAACAACTACTCTATTAGTGAGGAGCAAAAAATTCAAGCGACACTACTTAATAGCCAAATCAATTCGTTCAATGGCAATAAGCAGGCATCAAAAGAACTATTTGATGAGGCGCAAGAATTAATGATTAATATTGAAGAGAGAAATATCGATACGGAGGTTGAAAATATTAATGCATTAATGGCCTGTGGAAGAAATACTGAGGTTTCTGAAGCTGTAAAAGAAATGCTCGTGTTTTATAAAGACGATCAAGTCGCGTTGGAAAAAATTGATTTTCTATTAGAAGAGCCCGTAAGTGAAAAGGGTAAGAAAGTGATTGGCACGATTAATAAAAAAGGTATTGAATATTACAAGGAAAAAAACTTTGAAAAATCGATTGAATATTTTTTTCAAGCTCAGCGTAAATATCCACGTTACATTGGTTTAAAGCTTAATTTTGTACAAGCACTCATTAGTAGTTTAAAAGAAGGTGGGGTTAATCAAGATTATATGGATAAAACAGAGTCTACATTCAAAATAATAGAGAGGCATGTTACAGTAGAAAACACTAAGTATGAACGTTACAAACAGTTAAAATTGATGTTTAATAAAGTCGTTCAACACATGCAACATCAGCAAGATATAAACGCCAGTCAGGAGAAAAAAAATGCTTGATCCAGAGGAAGGTTCAGACAATATAAACACCGAAAATCAATTGGATTTTTCCTTTGTGCTCGCATCCAGTGTACATGACATGAAGAATTCTCTAGGCATGTTGTTAGGTTCGCTTGAAGAAATCATTGGCGACTCTGATTCTGAAAGCGATAGCCAAAAAAAACGCCTGTCCATACTGCAATACGAAGCGACACGGATTAATACCGAGCTTGTACAGTTGCTGTCTATTTATCGATTTCAACATCAAGAAAATTTCATAAAAATAGACGAAAATTATATTGATGAAACCATTGAAGATCAGGTTGCGCGTAACGATGTTCTCTTTAAAACACAGAATATTGATTTGCACGTAGAATGTGAAGCCGATAGGGTATGGTTTTATGATAATGACTTGGTGGGTAGCGTTATTCACAATGTGTTGGTGAATGGCACGCGCTACGCGAATGAAAAAATGCAGTTAACGGCTAAATTAGAAGATGATTACTTAGTGATTGAAGTGGCTGATGATGGCGAGGGCTTTCCAAAAAGAATGATAGATGCCGCTTCACTAGATAGTGAGGCTCATAGCGACGGTAATAGCACCCAATTAGGTTTGTTTTTTGCGGCTAAGATTGCGGCACTTCATCAACAAAAAGATCGAAAAGGCTATATAGAATTATCTAATGGCGGTGTATTAGGTGGCGGTGTCTTTACTATTTATATTCCTTAAAAGGCCGCTAATCGGGTGGATGTATTACCATTTTCCAACAGTAATACAACCACGTCATTATTTTACTACATCATATTAAAGAGCCACTTTATAATAGTTTGACAAAATCAAACATAGATTAAGTCTAGCCCTAGCTGCTTAGCTTCATCAATACCATGTTTTCCCGTCACTACTGCTGTGTTGGCTTTTTCTGCTTGTAGATAAAGAGTCGTTACACGGTATAAATCATCGACACTAACGTCAATTACGCGTTGACGAAACACATTTCTTTTTTCATCATCCCGCCCCACAAGCCGTGCATGAAATGCTTGCTTGGCCTCACCTGCTGGTGATCCAGGTTTATCTAACGAACCGATCACTCCTAAAACAGCTTCTTCGATTTGCTGATCACTAATGTTTTTTTCTAGCAACCAATCAATCGCCGCATCAAAGTCATTAAGTGTGTCTGCAAAACGTGGATCGCGGTATGAGTAAAAACGAAAGCTCGCACTGTTATTGTCTTGGCTAGCGCCGCCGCCGTAAGCACCGCCTTGCTCGCGAACAGTACGATGTAAAAATCCATTGCGTAATACGCCGCCTAATACACATAACACCGGTGCGTCGGGATGGTTCATGGTAACCGTCGGGTACGCCTTTGCACAAAAGTGCACTTGCGACTGGGTTATCCACGCTTGATTGATAACTTGATGAGAGGCGGTGGGTAAAGACAGCGATGACGTTTTATCTGACATAGATAATACGGGTGCTAAACACGATGCAAAGGCTTCTACTTGTGCGCTAACACTTTGTTCTTCTGCTACGAGTAATACCTGTTTTTGGCTAGTTAATATTTTTTGATGGATACTCTGTAACAGTGCTACAAACTCAGAGCAGTGGCCTGCTTGTAAGTCAGTATGGCGTTGTTTGATTTCTTGAATGCTGGTCAACCCCATTAACTGTTGCACCGCTGCCGACATAGGGTTAAAGCTAGCGGCGGCGGCTTGCATGGCATAGCTATGACCATTACCGGTAATGCTTTGCTCGCGGCCTGCTTTTGCTTGCGCTATCAAATCTTTAATGCGGTCTTCATCTGTAAAGTCAACGCCTTGTAAGGTATCAAGCATAAGTTCACTCATTGCTTGCTGGTTGGTGCTCAGTGCCTTAGCGGATAACGTCACGTAAGCATAATATTGATCAGTATCATCGGTATGATTACGCAAACTATAATAAGAACCAATGCTTCCCACTACTTGAGATTGACGTTGCTGTACTTGTAGGTAGTCGTCACTGCCAATTCCCATCTCGGTTAAACACAAATTGTAGTAGGGTAGAGCAAGCCACTCTTCTTGGCTTAATGCAGGTAGGTGAAAAATGATTTGCTGATAGGATAAGCCGTTAGTACCCGCAGTATAATGTGTCACCGGTTGGGATAAATTACTGGCTGTAAACATATCGCCTTTAGGAAAAGGTGTGGCGGCAGGAATATCATCTAGGGTTACCTGAGGCAGTAAATCAATGTTTTCTTCCTGTTGTTGACGTGCTTCTAATGCTAGTGCTTGATCAATAATGGCTTGCTTATCATCTTCAGATAACGCCGCTTTTTTAGTGGCGAGTTCAGCTATTTCTGCGTCGTTTTCGGCAGCTTGAAGTGTATCATCGGGTGCTAAAGTCAAAGTGACTCGATGTGTGTTATCAATAAATAAGCGTTTGATAAGTGATGGTAAGTAACTACGATCTTGAATATCTTCTCTTAGTGATACCAGAGCACTCTCTAAATCCATAAAATTCAGAATATCCCCACGATGAGTCGCAGGTGATAAGGCGCTCATAATGAGTTGTAAGCCATATGGGTAGCCATCGCCACCAATTTCACGCTGTTGTAGCTCTAATTGGTGTAGCGAGGCCTCTATATGCTCTTGAGGCATTCCATCGGTAGATAAACCCACTAACAACGTAATGACAGAGGTTTCAATCGCATCGACATCATCGCTTTTACAGCCTTGTAAGCCACACACAAACAGCATTTCGTATTGTGAATCGTCACTGCCACACAATGGCGACGGTGATTCGCCGTAAGGCGATGTCTCTAATAAGTGTTGTAACGGCGAAGCGCTATTGTCGAAGAGTAAACTCGATAATAGATGGACTTCTAAGTTGCGTTTTAAATCGGTACTTTTATCTAACAGCCATGCCATAACGACATGGGATTGCTGGTCTGGATCATCACCTTCGGAAGGCGTGTAGGCATAATGTTCGGTGACACGCTTGGGTTGGCTAAAGCGTGTCTCAGCAGGGACGCTAATAACCTCATCCAGTTTTTCAAAGCGTGATAGTGCAAGTTGTTCAAATTTTTCTTGATGTGTCGCTGCACTAATATCACCAAAGGTCATAAAAATGGCATTGCTGGGATGGTAGTGTGTTTGATAAAAGCTTTTGAGTTGGTCGTAGCTTAGCGTAGGAATATCTTTTGGCTCACCACCGCTATTGTAGTGGTAGGTATTTGTCGTGAAAACATGTTTACTTAGTTGTTGCCATAGCTGTGAGCTGACCGAACTCATAGCGCCTTTCATCTCGTTATACACCACGCCTTTATAGACTAAGGGGCTGTCGCTGTTTTCTGCCTCAGTAAATTCTACGCGGTGGCCTTCTTGTGCAAAATCGAGAGGATCTAAGCGAGAAAAGAAAACCGCATCGAGATAAACACCGAGTAAGTTATCAAAATCTTTGCGGTTTTGACTTGCAAACGGATACGCCGTCCAGTCGGAACTGGTCATGGCATTCATAAAGGTATTGAGCGAACGGCGAATCATCATAAAGAATGGGTCGCGGACAGGGTACTTTTCGCTACCGCAGAGTGCAGTATGTTCGAGTATATGTGCGACACCCGTCGAGTCGTGAGGCACCGTGCGCAAGGCAACTAAGAAAACATTTTCGCTGTTATCAGCGCTAATATGCACATGTTGCGCACCAGTGGCCTGATGCTGGTATTCGCTAATAGTGATATCTAAAGAATCAATCGTTTTAGAACGAAGTAGAGTAAATTTAGGGTGTGCAGTATGCGGCATTTGGGGATCTCGTATGATGGCCTCGTATTAGGCAATGCAGTAATCGTTAATATAATCAGACCTTTGCACGAAAGCCATTTTGCTCTCATGCTGCGTTTACCCCTCAAGGGGGTACCGAGGAAAAATGTACTCAATCGGTCATTTACCTCGGTGCCGCTTGACGGTATACGTATAAACGCCATTTTTTCGTGCATTTTTGCCTTGCTTGAAAGCAAAATCATCTTCCGTGCAAAGGTCTCATAATAGCTAGTGTAGCGTTTATTACGTTATCTTTCAGTCTGAGATCTTTGAACGAATGATATTTCTCCCTCATGCGGCGCCCCCCCTATAAAAATCCCACAAGGGGGCACCAAGAAAAAATGATCTCAATCGGTTATTTACCTCGGTGCCGCAGCTTGACGGTAGGCATACAAACGCCCTTTTTGCGTGGGTTTTTTAAGTGCCCTTGGGTATACCTCGCTTAGAAGCGCCTATTCTTTGTGCCTGAGGAGAAAATCTCTATCTGTACAATGATATCAGTCTATAATCGTGGTAAATCAAACTATGAGCGATCCAAGTATCTATATTTTTTCCTCGCTATAATCATTTGTAATAAAAGCTGTTAAGGTAACGTCATGTCTGAATATTCCATCATTAATATTGTCGCGTTTATCTGGTTTTGCACTGCGTGGATAGGTTACGCCTATTTTGCGAGGCATAAGGCTAGACAAGGCGTTAACCTCTCGTCGGTACTGAATCGCCAACGCTTGAACTGGATGGAACAGGTAATGATGCGCGAACATCGTATTATGGATGCCGCGCTTATCGCAAATTTAGAGCAAAATACATCTTTTTTAGCAACTACCAGTATTCTTGTGCTGGCTGGTTTACTTACCGCCTTGGGTATAGTGGATAATATTCACGGTGTGTTGCAGTCATTCCCTTTTTACGAAATAAGAGAAAACTCGGGTTTTTGGGTGCAAATTAAAATACTCATATTGGTGCTTATCTACGTGTATGCTTTTTTTGCTCTCACATGGTCGATGCGCCAGTATGGTTTTGCATCGGTGATGATTGGTTCGGCACCTAGCCCAGACGAAGCAGAGAAACACCATGCACTGAAAATAAAATATATGTACACCAGTGCCAAAGTCATTGATATGGCAGGCCACGCATATAATTATGGACTGCGTGCGTATTATTTCTCGTTAGCTATTTTACCGTGGTTTGTGTCACCATGGTTTTTTATCGCCTCTAGCAGTTTAGTGGTTATCGTTTTATATATACGAGAATTTCACTCACGCCCATATCATGTTATCCGTGAATATGTTGATTTTTACGATGATGAAAAAAATAAACGGCTTGAAATTAACGTTGACGAAAATGAACAGTGAGCGGTTGATAGAATGCGTGTCATGTTTGCAGCTTTCGCATTCTCATTACTTAGTCATGCCAGGTGCTCAATCAAGTTGGGTACTAGCTAGTTGGCTGAAAAGGTCCATAAGTTTCAAAAATGAGTTGCTGTTTCTGTCGGCGAGAAAATTTTTTTATTTGGTGTTCCCGCTGGCTCGCACTACTGCGTGAATGATCTGGCTCTTGATAACACAGGGCGATAGGGTGTCGGCCACGAAAAAACTTTGCCCCTTGGTTGTTACCATGTTTTTTCCAGCGAGCAGCCATGTTGTTGGTAATGCCGGTATAGAGTTTATTATCATTGCGCATCACCATATATACACTCCATGTGCTACAGGCATTGGCGTTGATCTTTCCCTCCGACCCATTTATTCCCTCTTGTTTTTGACAGTCCAACTGTCTTTTTGAGCTCTCTGCGTTACTCATGTTATTAACTGGTCTTACTTTCGGCAAGCAAGACATCTTTTGCCTGATTAATTTGTGCCGCTAGAAAGTCACTACCGCCACGATCGGGGTGATTTTTTTGTATTAATTCGCGATGCCGTTGTACAACTTTTTCTGCTGTGGGGAGAGCGTCAAACCCAAATACTTGAAGTGCTTTTTCTCGATCCATAGAGTTTGAAGCCGCATGTGGCGATGATGTGTGGCCTTCATTTTTGTTGCGTTTTAGAAAAGGGATTGCTCGTATTATCAGTGGAAAAAATCGTTGCGCTAATGGTAGCGTTGCAGCGATAGCACCCGCTATCCAGTGTAGTTTTCCGCCCATTACAAGTAAAATGGCCAATCCTAATAGCGCATACAGGCCATAGCGCCACTGTAACCGAGATCGTATTTCAGGGGGTTGTTGGCGAATATGCCGAATGGCTAAAAAAGCTAGGAT
>JBLHVX010000052.1:0-11648 GCA_047628835.1 Granulosicoccus sp. | reverse complement strand
CCTTCGGTTAATACCGTATAAAAAGCAGTAATCGAACCACTGCCGACTTTACCGTTACCTGCCCGTTCGACTAATTGAGGAAGTTTAGCAAACACAGAAGGCGGATAGCCTTTAGTCGCCGGAGGTTCGCCAATAGCCAAGGCAATCTCTCTTTGAGCCTGCGCATAACGTGTTAACGAATCCATTAACAAAAGTACCTCCTTACCTTGATCACGATAATGTTCAGCTATTTGGCTAGCTAACTGCGAAGCACGCAAACGCATCAAAGGGCTTTCGTCTGCTGGGGAAGCGACTACGACAGAGCGCTTTAAGCCTTCTTCACCTAGACTATGATCAATAAATTCTTTAACTTCTCGGCCACGCTCTCCAATTAAGCCCACCACCACTACATCAGCAGTGGTAAAACGAGTCATCATACCGAGCAATACACTTTTACCAACACCACTACCCGCAAACAAGCCCAAGCGTTGACCTTTACCGACAGGAATTAATGCATTAATAGCTCGAATTCCAACATCTAGAGCTTCGACGATAGGCGCTCGCTGCAAGGGGTTAATGCGTGCCTGCACTGCTGAACTGGACGATGCCTCTGCCTGAGTGTTATCAAGTGCCCCCAGGTCATCTATAGGCTGCCCAAGACCATCAATCACCCGGCCTAACAACTGTTCGTTAATAAGCAGTTTATTGTCTTGTTTATGGGGAATAACTCTAGCCCCAGAACGAACACCTTGTATCGATTTAACTGGCATCAAAAATAACTTATCGCCACTAAAACCAACCACTTCTGCTTCTAGAGATTCTCCATCGTCATTAATCACTGAGCAAGGGCAACCAATAGCAGCATGAAAACCAACCGCTTCCATCGTTAAACCAACAACGCGAATAAGCCGGCCTTCAACAACAGGTTTATGCGTTTGAGTGGCAGGCGCTTGGTAATTGTTAAGGCGCTCTGAAAGCGATAAGCTACTGGGTGGCATCGGGCTTATCCTCTATATCTGGAGCTGGGTTTGAAGTTGGTTCTAGAATTGGCTCTGGAGCCGGTCCTGGAGTTGGCCCTGAAGCTGGGTCTGAAATTGACTCTGAAATTGATTCTGAAGTTGATTCTAAAGCTGGCCCTGCAGTCGGTTCTGGAGTTGGCTCGGATTTAGGACCAGCAACAGGTGCTGGCTCAACTTCTGTGGCAACGTTTTCTGGTACTAACGGTTCATTTTCATTTTTCTGGGAATTAGACTCAACTTCATCGCTACCTACTACATCTACATCATCTATTTCACTATTTACCTTACTATTTCTTTCACTTTTTGTTTCAGCATCACTTACCTTTTTTCTGATCGCCTCAATATCAGCTTCAGATTGAGGCTCACTATCGTGCAGAAAACGATGTATCACATCGTCTAACTGATCATTAATAGAGGCGTCAATTAGCGTATTATGATTATCAATACGGCAACCACCGGGTAGCAATTCTTCATCAGCTTCAAGAATAAGAGTATATTCCGTATCAACAAAGGCCGATTCGACCAAGGCAATATCCTGTGTGTGCAAGTAAAGAGTAACTCGCTTAGTTCTATCCGCAAGCAGCTCTAAGCTTTCCCGTACAACAGCTAAAATACTATCTGAGTTGAGAGTCAACTCTCGCTTAACAACCGTTTTTGTTAGCTGGCAAATCATATCCAATAACTGCTTCTCTAAATTGTTTTTTTCTTTCTCAAAAAAACTAAGTAATTCATCGCTAATGCTTTTTAAATACGTTACTTTTTCATCGATATTTTTCCTCCCCTCTTTTTCTCCTTTTTTTATACCCTGCTGATACCCGTCGTCTTTAGCCTTCTTAAAGCCTTTTTCATAACCGTCGGCATAGCCTTCTTTTTCAGCTTCTTCGGTAATTTTTTTAAGTTGTTCCGGCGATACAGAATTAGCGAAAGCAGAGTCATCAATTTCCTCGTCAATAATTTCTTCTTTTATGTTATTGGAAATATTATTTTTAGGTGGCAATTTTTGTTCTAGTTTTCGAACATCATCTTCTTTCTGTTTTTTTCTTTTCTCTCTATCTTCTAGTACACGCCTTTTTATATTATTACTCTGTTTTTTTACAGCCGTAACAATGTTGTCAGAATTAACCTCAGGCAATTTCCAATCTGTACATTGTTCAATATCTTCAGCGGGAATTCGAGTAACATACTCTGGCATAGGAACGCACTTATATTATGGTCATTGAATGTATATAGTTAATAAATAAACTACCTATAATTTTTTGTATAAACACCTAAAAATCATACCATTTGCTCGCCGCTACCACCCAACATGATTTCACCGGCATCAGCCATACGACGCGCTGTGGTGAGTATTTCTTTTTGTGCGCCCTCCACTTCGGAGAGTTTAACGGGGCCTTTCGCTTCTAAATCATCACGTAATAATTCGGCAGCACGTTTAGACATGTTAGTAAATATTTTTTCTTGTAAATCATTATCCGCACCTTTAAGTGCAATAATTAACAGATCGGATGATACTTCTCGAAGTAATGACTGAATACCTCGATCATCGACATCACGTAAGTTATCAAAGACGAACATGAGGTCTTGAATTTGATTGCCAAGATCTTCGTCCACCTCTTTAATCGCTTCCATTAAGTCGCCTTCAATACTGCTATCTAAGTTGTTCATGATTTCAGCAGCACACTTGTAACCGCCCATGGTCGTGGTTTGCGAACCAGCACTGCCGGAGAACTGTTTCTCCAGAATATCGTTTAGCTCTTGTAAGGCGCCTGGCTGCACAGTATCTAGGGCAGATATACGCATCATAATATCTAGACGAACAGCATCTGGGAAATAGCCGATCACCTCGGCTGATTGATCCGGGTCTAAATACGCTAACACAATAGCTTGAATTTGCGGATGTTCGTTTCTGACAATATCAGCGATGGAGCGGGCTTCCATCCATTTCAATGTGTCTAAACCACTGGTATTACCCCCTAATAAAATACGGTCGATTAATCCATTGGCTTTATCTTCCCCTAAGGCCGTCACCAACATACCCCGAATATAGGTATCTGAACCTACACCAAGGCCCGTCAAGTTTCTGACCTGCTCCATAAAATTAGACAATACAATATGCACTTGCTCTTGTTCAATATTAGCAAGTTGGCTCATGGCCGCGCCCACGCGCTGAACTTCTTTAGGTCCCATATGCTTTAATACTGCTGCAGCATCTGCTTCGCCCAAACTCATCAATAATATGGCGGCTTGCTCTACCGTTGGCATATTAAATGTAGGTGGTGCTGGAGGTGTCGCTTCACTCATTCTTCATTTATCCATCGTTTTATAACTTGAGATACCCGGCCAGGATCTTCAGCCACTAAGCCTTTTATGCTATTAAGCATTTGCTCATAACTTTCTTCTGGCCCTGTTAGTGCCAAGGCAACACCGCCTGTGAGGGTAACGGACTCATCGGAGAGTTCATCAAAAGAACCAAGGCCTGCAGCTTCTAATGCCGCTAATTGCTGCGCCTCTTCATCGTCACGAGTATCTGAGCCAGTGCGTGCCAATGTTTTTAATATAGGGCGTAACAAACCTAACACCATAATTAAAATAATAAGTAAGCCTACCAGCGGCTTGATAAGGGAAACAAACCACTCTTCTTCCCAGACATTAACGGGAAGGATCTCTTCTGCGTCTAAACCATTATTCAAAAAGGGTGTATTAATAATATTAACACTATCACCGCGGGCCGCTGAAAAACCGACTGCGTCGCGTACTAATATGGATAAACGCTCTATTTCATTATCTGCCCATGTCTCATACTTTTGTTCACCCGTTAAAGGGTCAGTGGCTAAGCGGTCATCAATAACAACCGCAACTGATAAACGACGCACCTTACCCACCTGGTGTTTGGTGTAGCTCATAGTGCGATCTAATTCGAAGTTACGTGTCGACTGTGATCGTGAATTGCTCGGCTGACCCGCTTTATCGCCACCACCCCGCACAGCATTTTCTGGTGCTACAGCATTACCTGGCGGTTGATTGGTGAGCGCGCCAGGTATTCCTCCTATACCACCACCTACACGTTGCTCGTCAACAGTCTGCTCACTACGAATGGCGGGCAAGTCAGGATTAAACATTTCCTCTGCTTGCTCAACTTGATTAAAGTCGACTTGGGCTGCAACTTCTGCACGAAAACGATCACTGCCTATAATCGGATCCAGTAATGATTGAATGCGGCTGATGATTTTTTTCTCTACTTCGCGAGTATATTCTAATTCTTGCGCGGCTTTTACTAATTTAGGGTCTTCTTCCCCTTTCGACAATAAATTACCTTTTTGATCAACAATAGTGACATTTTTTAGAGAAAGTTCAGTGATACTCGATGCTACTAAGTTACTCATAGCCACAACTTGTTGAGGAGTAATTGCCCGACCAGGATATAACTCAACAAAAACCGACGCTCTAGGTTCGCGAGCGTCACGAACAAATACCGAGCGTTTAGGGATCGCTAAATGTACTCGCGCTGAACGCACCGCATTCATGCTGGTAATCGTTCTCGCTAACTCGCCTTCTAAACCGCGACGATAACGGGTCGCTTCCATAAATTGACTAGATCCTAAGGGTTGATCCTTGTCTAACAACTCAAAACCTACTGTAGCAGTGCTAGGCAAACCTACTTCAGCTAGCTTAAGTCTTGCGGTGTGTATGTCTTGAGCGGTAACGAGCAGTGCACCGGTTTTAGTATCCACTTTAAATTCGATAGCATTTTGTTCAAGGATAGAAATAATTTCAGACGAGTCTAATTGATTTAGGCTGCTATATAGGGGGCGATAGTCGTCTTCTTGAGTCCACAACACCACAGCAAAACCAATTGCAACACTGGCAGCTAGAGCCACCATTAAACCAACCTGTCTTAATAGGTTAAGATTATTAAAACCCTCTACAAGATTGCTAGCTGATTTGTCTTTGTTATAACCTTCGCCGGCACCTGCCGTCGCATCTGCTATCGCCATTATTGTTATCTCAGTTTATTACATGGGTTTCACTGAACTATTCTCTATGTTACTCATACAGGCATATTCATCACATCACGATACGCATCGACCATTTTATTCCTTACTTGCAACATCGCTTGAAATGACACGCTAGCTTTTTGCGAGGCTATCATTACGTCTGTAATATCAACGCCTGCCTGACCTTTTTCATAGGCAGTTGCTAACTGATTTGACGTTTTATGAAGCGAATCAACATGGTTTATAGCTTTTGACATCACATTACCAAAACTATCACTCGCCGTTGTCGATTTAACACCATCACTTAATGGCTGTAATGGATTAATGGAGCGTTCAATTTGGGGGGATTGAGCTTGCGCTTTAATAGAACGCATTTCTGCAATAACACGATTAATATCCATTCGGTCAGAAATCATATAACACCTCCGCACTCTTCTAAATCATGTCAATATTGCTTAGTAATATCGCTATTAAGTCAAACCATGTATAACGACATTTTTTTGGCTCTTATTCGCCTAATAGTATTTAATTAGCACAAACTAGGCCAATTATTGACAAGAGGTATTTAGGAGCGAGTAATTTGATTAGATAAACAGGGAGAGGAAGCAAAATGAAGAGAGATGTCAATACCATAAAATATTACGCCTCCTCTTCACCGGAGGAGATATAACATTTACGGCATGAGCAAATAATACTTATTGATAGAAACTTATTAATAGAAACTTTCTGTTATAAATAGTTAGATTTGATAGAATTTTTTAGCGTATCTTTTCAACCGTCAAAAAACCATACCGTTAATTATCAATCAGGCCTGCTTCACGCATTTTCGCCAACTTATAGCGTAATGTCCTTGGGCTAACCCCTAATCGTTCAGCTGTATTTTTGCGACTTCCATTTTCCTCGCTCAAGGTTTCCGCGATAATTTCAAACTCTTTCATTTGTAAGTTATCGCCTAAACATTGTGCAGATTTTTCGGCATCAAGCACACCTAATGGCTGGACATTATCGATAGAATGAATTCCTTCATTACTCACTGCTGTATACGGTAAAGCATCAAAAAACGCCTGGCCAGCTTGGGCACCTGCTTGGGCATCTGCTTGAATACTAGACGTATGAAAAGCTGCTTTATCTTGCGTCGTAACGCCATGTGATAATGGTGAAGCTGTAGAACTGCTCACTGACATCGACATCATGTCAAAGCCGAGATCATTAACTTGTATGACATTACCTTGTTGTAGAATCAACGCACGCTGAATCACGTTGTCTAACTCTCTTACGTTACCCGGCCAAGGGTGTGATAACAGTGCTTGCTGCGCCTGAGCGTGGACTGTCATGCGATTACGCTTTTGTTTTGCTGAATGCTTACTTAATAGTAACTGGGCTAAGGGTAAAATATCATCTGGTCTTTCTCGTAATGGTTTCCAAACTAAAGGCAGTACACTGAGACGATAATATAAATCTTCTCTAAATTTACCTTCGGCAACCTGCGCCGCCATATTACGATTTGAGGTAGCAATCACTCGCACATCTAAAGGAATGACTTTTTTACCCCCTAAGCGCTCGACCTCTTGCTCTTGCAGTACACGTAATAATTTTGCCTGCAAACCTATATCCATTTCGGATATTTCGTCTAAGAGCAAGGTGCCTCCATTGGCCTGCTCAAATTTCCCGGGGGTACTTGCCAGCGCGCCTGTATATGCTCCCTTTTCATATCCAAAGAGCATAGCTTCAAGCATGTTTTCTGGAATAGCGGCACAATTTATAGCGACAAATGGTTTGTTCGCACGGGAAGATTTTTGATGAATAAAGCGCGCTAATACTTCTTTACCCGTGCCCGACTCACCTAAAATAAGTGCCGTAGAATTCGATTGCGCAACACGTGCACTTAACTGTAACAATTTCTGGCTATAAGCATCTACCGCCACCGGCATATCAGTACTACTAACAATGGCGTGACCAAGTTGACGTTGTACAATGTCGACTAATTCCTTAGGCTCAAACGGTTTAACTAAATAATCAACCGCGCCATGCCGCATAGCATCAACGGAATCACGCACACTGCCATAGGCCGTCATTAACAATACTGGAATATGTGCGTACGACTCCATAATATACTGCAATAGATCATGCCCACTTAGCACGCCCATATTAATGTCTGACACCACCATCGAAATATTTTTTTGTTGGCTCAACATTTCTATTGCTTGTTCTGCACTCTTAGCCGAAACAACATTATAATGAGCTAATACCAAGGTATCTTCAAGCGCTTCTCGGAGAGAAAAGTCGTCTTCAACGACCAGCAATTTCTGTATTTCTGATACTGTTTGTGATCCACCCTTGTTAGGACTGTCAGAATAAACAGCTGAGTTATTAATAGTTTCTGATTTCGCTAGCAACGCTGACATAACACTTTCTCTCTGTAATTCTATCTATAAAACCTATTTATAAAAAACTTTCGGTAAAAAATGCAGATCAATCACACTGGCAAAATAATAGGCAATTTGAGTATTGCTGATGCGCCCGCGGATACATTATTTTTCAAACTAAATGTCCCGTTATTATGTGCTTTAACCACCGTATTCACTACCGACAAACCAATTCCCGTACCCTGTGACTTAGTCGTAAAAAATAATTCATTAACATGTGGTTTCGCACTTTCATCTATACCTATCCCATTATCAACAATCTTAATGACTAACTGGTTAGGTAGTTCTTGATAAATATTAACGTGTAATTCAGCTCCTTGTTCTGCACCCTTCTCCGCAACATCCTCCATTGCTTGCACACTATTATTAATCAAGTTAAGTACTGCACCTATTAATGCATCTTTATTACAAGTGATGGTATTTTCTGTATTGTCGGTTAACCAAGTACATTCAACGCCATGATGAGAAAAAAGCATTTCAGTTGACTCTACAAGCTGAGTTTTAAGATCACCAATGGTCAACCTGTCATCAAGAGGCATACCTGCTTTCACAAACAAAAGCATATCTCGTACCTGCCTTTCCATTTCATGTAAGCGATTCACTATTTTTTTTGTGAAATCTTGACGTTTATGAATAGGTAAGGATTCATCCAAAATATGGTTTGCATATAACATAGCGGAAGACAGTGGTGTACGCACTTGATGTGCAAGAGTAGATACCATTTTACCCAAAGCCGTTAATCGCTCGTGACGGCTTAACTGCGCTTGTAAGTGACGAGTTTCTGTTTGATCGGTCAATAAAATAATTTGACCATCTTCGCCTAGGGAACGTGTAGCAATATTAATACGCTGACCTTTATTGTTTGATACTTCATGTCCATCATCACTTTTAGGAGAAAAACATTGGCTAATCACATCACGCCATAACTGCCCTTTCAAATGATGTTCTAACATATCTTCTGCGGTTGGATTTATTTCGACCACAATGCCACGCTGATCAAGTACCACAACGCCGCCCGGTAAAAAATTAATGAGGTGCTCCAAGCGATTAGCGACCTGCTCCTTATCTTTTAGCTCTTGTATTCTCTGTTCGCTTACCGTATTTAATTCGGAGGTTAAATTTGCCACTTGCCCTTCTAGCAAACCATATGACTCTGTCAGCTGAACTGACAAATCAGTAAAAAGTTCAACGGCTGATTTAGGTGATGGCGGCAGTCGTTTATTATTCTTTTGTACATCTTTTAGGCCTTTTATTGCCTGCATATCTACATCCGATAAAACATCACCGACTACATCGGCGTCAAATACCGCATCGCTATTTGAAGAAGAAAAAAGCACACCGGAAAATGATGATGCATTAGATGTCACTACCTGACGAACGCTTTCTGTCATAATTAACCTCTGTTACAAAATATTCGATATTGCGTAAAACGACAATTTATCTTCGATGAATACTCTGTTTGCAAAGGTAGTGCCAATTTAAAAACATCTTTAAAATCAACAGGTAACGATAGAGGCAGCTAAGCCTACGAATAGAATGACAAAATAATGTCGCTAGCGATAAGATGAGTGATGGCAATTTTTGTGTCATACGCATTGCATAGAGACAAAAAGTATCTGTATAACGGTGGGTTTCAAGAGAATGGTCGCCTGACATGTAACAATTATGCCGTCTGACTCTCTACTACCTTGTTTTTCCCTTTTTCGGGGTTGAGATAAACTTCAGCAATATGATTCCAGCTTCTAATGTCCCCGCGCCTGCGATTGATGTTATTGGGAACCAACCAAAAACATCATAAAAACAATCATGATATTGTATTTTTCAAAAATTACGATAGGAGTTTGGATGTTTTTATGACGTAGGTTGGTAAAACTTAGGATTTTAATTTGGAAAAATGATATTTAGTCATGATGAGAGTATGGCAAAACGGTCGTAAAACTACTCAATCATACGACCGATAATTTGATAAAAATTACGACAGGAAAGTGGCTCGCTACATTAAGCAGTCAATATGATACTTGACCCCTTACATCTTATATCACTCTTTGTATTCCTGAAGAATTTTCCTGGCTTCATTAACAGCCTCTAAAAAATCATTTAATGGAAATTTAAGCCTAAAGTCAGGAGCAATAAACTCAGTAAAAACTTCCATTTCTAAATTATTCAGCCCCTCATCCATATCTATCTGAACTATTTGTTCTCCTTTATACTGAATCTCAGCTGTCATGTTTTCATAACTTAGATCACTGTACCTGAGAACTTCAAAACCTGACTCCAACTTGATAGCCATTACTGTAATTCCTAATCAACGAAACCGGAAAAAGACCCATTCTTGTTAAAACGTATCCCCTGACCAGCAGGAGAGCGCACCTCTAAACCTCCACGGCCTAAGCTCTTAAACTCAGATTTAGAATTATTCAGTATGGCATCAACAATGCCCTGCGCTTGTTTGTTTTTTGCAGCAGCATTGCCAGACAAACTAGGAAAAGTACCAGAAGCTCTTTGACCCGCAGCATGTTTATCAAGAGCGCGCGCAGCTTTCGTTAGCCCAGTGTTTTTGAAAGGTTGGGAAGCCGCACCGGAAAGATCACCAATACTACGACCAAATTGTTTGAGTGCGCCCTTTGTAACATTACTGGAGTATAAATTTTAGGAGACAACTACTTCAAACATGTTTTTGGGGTACAAATAGTCCTCATCAGTGTTGTCTACAACCCTGTAATATTCGTCATCTTCATCGAGCACATCATAAACCCTATTGATGGTTAAACTTATCATTTCGCCTTCGAATTGACCTTCGATTAAACTGCCGTTTGGCAGCTCATCCAAGTAAGGCTTTGTGGAGATACATCGTACTTTTAATCCAGCCATGTTTTCACCTTAAATTCAACCTTTCCAACTCCATGCGCTTCATACCAATGAACCTCTGCTCTTCTTACACTACCCGACGTCGTAACTACATTTGCATCGCCAGAACGTTTCAGCCAACTTTTAGCTTTACCTCCATATTGTTCAACTAAACGACCCACCTCCCTGATTCCTCGTCCATCAGCGATTTTTCTAATATTCATAACCTTCGATCCTTCAGCTAAATGACTTCCTCCACGAACCGAAATTCGCGTGGCAGCCGCGCCCAAAGACTTACCAACTTGGAATGTCCCCTTTGCAACAAACCTAGAAATCAGTCCTTTACCTAACTCCTTAACCCCACTGATTCCTAGACCACCAGTACCAATAAGTACAGCAGGATTATACTGCCAGCCTTCCGCAATACCTTTACCCATTTGCGCGTAGGCTTTATTCACTTGGGACGACCACCCCTGATTTTCTTGGCCATCATTGTCTGAATAATTACCATCTGAAAAACGGTGGGGTGCCCGCCCATCCGGATCAACATACTTATAAGGATTATTATTCCCATAAGCATAGCGATTAAACATCACTGGATTATTAACGGCTGCCATTGCGCCTACGGGGTCTATGCCCATAAAACGCCCTAGACTCGGGTCATACATCCGCGCACCCGCATACACTAAACCCGTTTCATTATCATATCGATGGCCGGTGTAACCGACTTTTTCGATGACCGCTTCCATGTCATCACTGAGTTTTGCGCCATAAGGTGCGTAGTCTTCTTTCCAGATTACATCGCCGTTTTCATTGGTGGCGGCTACGGGTGAGCCCAGTGCATCGTTGTGGTAATAAACCACACTCGTGTCGGCATCAGCAAATGCTGTAAACCAACATAAGCAACACATGAATAAACAAGTGATTATTCCTGAAAGGTTAACCGGTCTAACACCGTGCTGTACGTTATTCATTGTGCACCTCCTAATGCCATTGCTTTAATTGTACTCGTACTCCAACGAGTGCCATCGGAAAACTCAATCGCCTTCAGCTCATGATTCATGCTTTTAAAATAACCGTTGATCTTAATGACTTCACCTGTGGTGGTTATACTTAATAACAATGCACGCCGTTGACGACTAAAGTCAATACTGGTACTAGTAATACCTTGGCCGAAACGTAAGGTATCGCTGGCTTCTGGAGAGTTGTCTCGGCTACGAATGGTGGTATTACCATCGCCTAATTCAAACCAATAGATATCGTTACCAGAGCCACCCGCTAAAAAGTCACCATTACCAGAGCCCCCTCGCAGAGTATCATTGCCCTTACCGCCATAAAGACGGTCTACGCCTTCACCACCGGACAAATTATCATTACCCTCG
>JBLHVX010000051.1:0-11785 GCA_047628835.1 Granulosicoccus sp. | reverse complement strand
TAGTAATTGAATGCTGGCAGTGATGACTCGATCGTTTTCTGCAAATAAAATGGCAGTTGATTTAACGCCAATTCGCTTGTCGTATTCCCGGTCAGTCATGGCGTAAAATGTATCATATGCCACGGTCCACAGAACGCTAGTGGTGTAAAGCGGCCATAAACTTGGATTAAGCTCGCCAGTTTGAGCGGCAAATGCCATTGGGATGCTCATGGAAAAGGCCATGCCTAAAACGACCTGTGGCAGATGTGTATAGCGTTTCATAAAGGGGTAGCAAAAGGCTAATACAACGGCAATCATCGCCATGCAAATAGTAAGGCGATTGGTGAATAATACGGCAACAAGAGCGATCGTCGTAATACCCGCGAGCCAGTAGTAAGCGGATTTTACGCTAACGGTGCCGCTCACCAATGGGCGGTTTTTCGTTCGTTTCACATGGCCGTCAATATGCCGGTCAGCGATGTCGTTTATAATACAGCCCGACGCTCGCATGGCAACAACACCTATGGTGAAGATGAACAAGAGGTCCCAGTCGGGTAGGCCTTCAGCCGCTAGCCACAGCGCCCAATATGTGGGCCAGAGTAATAATAAGATTCCAATAGGACGATGGAAGCGCATCAACTCCCAGTAAGGTTTCAGTGTGGAGAGTGAAAAACGATTCATAAATCAAGATTCAAAGTGGTTATTCGTAACAGGAATAGTGTACCAAGGATGCGCGATGAAGATAGGCTTATCGGTTAATTAATCTTTTTAAGCATTAACCTAAAAACGGCCGCTGAATTGACAGCGGAGCTTAAGCCGCGGAATCTAAAGTGTGGCTGTTTATAGATGTCTAAATGATATATTATTACCCTTGATTTTTGAGCTTGTGTCACCATCTAATGCTCTTAACCAATGCACGTATCTATCTAATAAAAAGGAACAACCATGAAATTACATCGTTTCGCTGCTGTTACCGCTGCGACCCTTATTTTAACTGCTTGCGGCGCCGACAAGGTACCAGAAGAAACTCCAGCAACCGACGCAACAGTGACAACAGAACAAATACCAGCGCTAGCGTCATTAGATCAGCGCTTAAGTTACATCGTTGGCGAAAATATGGCACGACAATTCACCAGTGACGGCATCACTCTTGATACCGACACGCTGGCGTTGGCAGTTGCTGATGTAGTTGAAGGTAAGGAATCACGCCTATCAGAAGAAGATAAGCGTAACACCATTCAAGAAATACAAACGCGTGCCCAAGAGACACAAAAAGCAGAGAGCGATGCTTTGGCGGCTGCTAATACAGAAGCTGGCGCGGCATATCTGGCAGCAAACGCTGAGAAAGAAGGCGTTGTCACTACAGAAAGTGGTTTGCAGTACAAAGAGGTAGTGGCTGGCGATGGAGAAGAAACGCCCACAGCAAATGATGGTGTTACAGTGAACTATAAAGGCACGTTGATCGATGGCACAGTGTTTGATAGCTCATACGATCGCGGACAACCAGCGTCATTTCCGGTGAACGGCGTTATCCCTGGTTGGATTGAAGCGTTACAATTGATGAATGTGGGCGATAAATTTGAACTCACTATTCCGTCTGACTTAGCTTATGGCTCTGGCGGCACAGGCCCTGTTATTGGCCCCAATGCGACGTTGGTATTTGAGGTTGAGTTGTTAGAAATTGCACGAGCAGAGCAGCCTGGAGAAGTTACAGCGCAGTAGTGATCTTTGTAATACGCTAAGCACCATAAAAAAGCCCTCTCGATGAGGGCTTTTTTATGCCTAGCTATCAGGCTGGTCAGGTTGAGAGAGTGGTGAGGAGGATAGTGAGGAGCGTAATGTTAAACGGTGTAGAAACCCATCAGACGATGCCGCATAAAACACCCCGCCTTGTTTGTCAAAGGCGACATCAAGTGCCGCGGTTGAAGTCGGTTGCCATTGGTTCCTTCGAGGTAATATCCATTGATCAATGATTTCTAAAGAGCTGATGTTGCGCAGCTCCACGGTACGATTAGAGTAGGCGATTAATAGTAATGTATTGTCTTGGCTAAAACTGGCAGCCGTAATGCGCAGGCCTAAACTTAACCGCTGTTTCTTCATGGCGATACTGCCCAAACGGTTTTTATTTTGCGTATCCCATAGCTCGGCTTTGTCATATTGTGCGGCGGTGAGTGCGTAGCGGCCGTCGTGACTCAGTGCGACAAATTGTATCTCCTCTTCGTGGTCGATAGTTAATAGGCGTTCGCCATCACTAATACGCCACAAAACAGCAGTTTTATCTTCTGAGCCCGTGAGTAATTGAGCTTGATCCTCGCTAACGGCAACGCTGAGCACTTTACCGTTATGACGAAATGTGTGTGTAATACCGCCATTAATAGCGTCAAAAATAACTGCCGACTGGTCCGCCAAGCCTAACGCGGCATACTGTCCGCCATGCATTAAGGCGATATCTAATATCTTGGCGGGTGATGTCCAGAAACGCGATGCTTCGCCGGTGTTGATGTCCCATAGTACTAAAGTGGATTCGTCGGCCGTAATAGCGCGTGTATTATTGGAGGCTATATCGGCAAACAAGATAATGCCTTTCTCTTTGCTGTCGGTGTGATTCCAGTTATATAAACGCTCGCCATCGGCCACTCGCCAAAGGCTACCTCCTTGGAATATTGACCCTGCTAATGCCCACTCTCCGTTGTCTGCCAGGGCAGCGGTATATAAGCCTTTACTGGCCAGTTCTATCGATGATTCAGGCAAGTGCTTTTCGCTACAAGCAGCGAGCAATACAATGAATGTCCCGAGCAAGCTACAGCGTATGGCGGCTGACAGAGGAATGGATGCCGCTGAAAGACAGACGGGAATGTAACGCGAATTAATGAGCTGTGTAATGGGGCGATCCTCTTATAACGATGCTTTTTAAAAGCGCGCTTTTTATAAAAGCACTTTTATCTATAAGCGTAGTCGATATTGTTAAGAGGTCGAGTTGCGCTAGCAATTTCATTGCTAGCGCATAAAAAAGATGTGGCCAGGAGCCTGCCATGTTCGGTAACTAGGTTAAGCGCTGTGAAGCAGCTATGTTAGGCAACTAAGTCTTTGTGCGAGGTATGAAGTACTTCGATCATCTTGTCTTCAGCAGTAAAGCGCGGCTCTAACTTTTGTCCGATATTGGATAAGTCAGCCACTAGCTCACTTAAATCGTCAGTTTCTTGATATTTATCATTAAAATCAATGAGTGATTCAGTCGTGTTATCAATTACATCATACAATTCAGCAGCTTGTTTGAGGGCGACTTTATCATCAAAATCTTGGCCTTCTTTGATTAGTTGATCATAAACCTCAAAATGTCCTGCCGAAAGGTAGTCTACAAGAACTTGGCAAAAGCGCTTAACCTGCTCTTGGTGTCCTACATTTTCTTCGTCGAATAGGTTGGTTCCAGATAAGTCGCAGTAAGATACCAGCAATTGCTGCCGTTCATGTAGCCATTTATCAATAATATCGTTTACTCCGCCCCAGCGTTCTTTGGCAGATCGGCAATTTTCTAACATGGTCAAGCTCCTAAACTACTTATTATGAGAAGTTGTTGTTGTGGTAATAAATATTGAATACGCTACTTGGAACACTAGTATAAAAATAGAAGAGCTTTCGTCTATTTGCAAGCCGATAAACGATAAAGCTCGAAATAGTGACCGATACTTAACCCTCGCTACTACTTTGATGCCTACAAGGCATTGATAAATAGAGTATGACACCATTCAGTAAGAATAAGCCAGCAAAGGCAACTAGTGTCCAGGCTGGAATAGTCAGGCCTAGCAGGGACCATACGGATTCCGCACAGTTACCGTCGCCTTGTAATAATACGGCTAACGCTTCGACGAAGGGTACATTTTCTAGCAAATAGCCTAATGTCGGGCCGCAGGCTGGCGCCAAATCTTCAGGCAAGCTCTGTAACCAAACATGACGCATCGAAAAGCCCGCGCCAATAACTGCCAATAGCATCCCGACAATAGGATAGCTTCTACGACTAACGGGAGCTTTAACAAGCCAAGCAACTAAGGCAACAAGCCCTACAGCAATAATAAATACCCGTTGAGTCATACACAGCGCACAAGGGATTAGCTCCATTTGATATTGCATATATAAAGCGATAGCAATTAACAGGCTGCATCCGACCCATAAAAGAAGATAGTAATGACGTTGCATAGCGGGGTTGAACAACATTGAAAACACAGTAGAGCCTTATAATAAATGGGAATAAAGCCGAAGGTTACGCGCTTAATTCAATTGTGGCAAATTTTTCAGGGCATCTATACTTAAGGGAGATGTTAGAAAACAGTTGTGGAAAATAATAGTAGAGAATAAGGATCTATATTGATGAAGCAGAAAAGTAACGCATGGCTATTGCTTGTGTTGATGTCCTTGGGTGCATTGCCGACTATGCCTGCATGGTCGGCAGATGATCCGTCTGAAGAAACACCCGAGGTGGTGGTAAGGCCGACCTATGTGCCTGTTAAACCCGCTTTTGTAGTGAATTATGGGGGTGACGGTAAACTACGGTATATGAAAGCAGAGATTTCCTTGCGTGTAAAAAATGTGAGTTCAGCTAATGCCGTTCGCCATCATATGCCGCTGGTAAGAGATAGTTTGGTCAAGCTGTTTAGTCGCCAAACAGATGAAGATGTAGACACGCCACACGGCAAAGAAAACCTTCGGCTAAAAGCGTTAAAAAGTGTTCAGGATGCGGTAGAGCAAGAAGAAGGTGAGCAAGGTGTGACAAATTTGTATTTTAGTCATTTTGTAGTTCAAAAATAATGTGGTAAGTGGTAGTGCTGAATAACTACTAGTCTGAGTGTTGTGTGGGCAGAGTATAGGTGTGGTAGCCGTATGAATAAATCAATCAATGTTTTGTTAGTGGAAGATAGTGAAGCCGATCAGTTTCTGTTTGAAGCCGCCGTAGAAGAAACTGGGCAAGAGGTGTTTGTTGCTAAAGCCAGCGATGGTGAAGAGGCGCATAATATGCTTGTTTCAAAAGAGGTGTTGCCGCGGTTTATTTTTTTAGATATTAATATGCCGCGCATGAGCGGTTATGAGTTTTTGGCTTCTAGCGAGTCGCTTCTCGAGCAAGAAAACATTAGTGTTTATATGCTAACGTCATCAGGCCGTGAGCAAGATAAAGAGCAAGCCATGGAATACTCTTGCGTTAAAGGTTACATTGAAAAGCCGTGCCCGACGGACTCCCTTATGTCGATACTTATGTCGACACGATAGCAACATTCATCGTAACTACTCAGCACTGTCCGTAACTGTTCAAATTGCAGTCAACATTGTGCTGAGCAAGGCGAAAAATGTGAGTTTACAAGTGTAAACAATCATTTTTTAACGCCGTCAAGCGCGATTTTGGCTGTGAGCTGAGTAGTTACCATTAACCTATCGCTTAATCGACGCTCGACATCGTATTACACTCATACTGTGAGTAGTAGTCTGCTAAGTAGCGATCAAATTCAACCGTATCTTCTTCTTCGACAGACTGCTGTTTGGCAATAGACTGTGTTGCCAGCTCGGCATAATGTGTTTGTTGTGTATTATTTAATGCGTACTGAGAAAAATAGTTTTGATGTTGTGCCGACAAGTCTGCGGCGAAGCGATAAAAGGTTTTATTGTTTTTCTTCATGTCTGCTAATACTTGGGCCGATGGAGTGAGTGTGGCATCACGCAATTTCTCCCATTCGTTTTTTAGGCTGTCGGAGTATTGGCTGCTCTCTTTTGCATTATCCAATAGCTTGGTGACTTGCTGCATATCAGTCATTAAGGCGTCGCCCCATTCTCGCATAGAGCGCTCCTTGCCTTGGTCTATTAGGCTCAGCTCCGGATCACGCCCCTGATACACCATACGCTTTTGATTCTCTTGGATATCAATATGTTCTTGATGGTTTGATAGCGGGCAATCGGATAATAAACAGTGCAATAAAAACGTATCTAAAAAGTGCATTTGTTGTTCGTTAATACCCAGTGGTTCAAAGGGATTTAAATCTAAGCAACGCACTTCGATATATTCTACGCCCCCATTCACTAATGCAGACAGTGCCGTTTCTCCACGCTGGGCGGTACGCTTAGGACGAATAACGCTGTAAAACTCGTTTTCGATTTGTAGCAGGCTATCGTTGAGTTGTTTGTATTCGCCACTAGCTTCTTTGATGCCAATGGCGGCATAAATGGGGTGTGTATGCGTAATGGCGCTACAGAGGGTTTGGGTGTAGCTGTTGAGGCAGTTGTAGGTAATCACTAGCGATTCTTGAGCGTTGCTTTGGTAACCCAAGTCACCCATGCGCAATGATGTAGCATAAGGCTTATACAAACTGTGCATATCGTCGCCAAAAGGCTCTAGTTGATGAGGTTTATCCCCCACAAAGCTTTTACATACGCCGGGTGACGCACCAAACAAATAGAGTAATAACCAAAAATTGCGTCGAAAGTTACGAATTAAACGAAAATAACCTTGGGTTTTAAAGTCGCTCATGGGTAGATCGCTATTTTCTTGCGACCGTAAAAATCCCCATAACTCTTCTGATACAGAAAAGTTATAGTGTAATCCGGCAATCGTTTGCATCGAACGTCCATAGCGATGCCCTAACCCCATACGATAAGCTGACTTCATCTTTCCACTATTTGATGGGCCATATCGTGCAATAGGAATGTCGCTATCTCGACCTAACATGCAGGGCATGCTCGCTGGCCAGAGACGCTCATCCTGTAGATTCTGGCAAGTATAGGCGTGAAGTTCTGTTAGTCGCTGTAAGGTAGAGGCCGCATTGGCGCTAGGTTCAGTAATAAATTCGAGCAGGGCTTCACTATAGTCAGTGGTAATGTGCGGATGCGTTAGTGCTGAACCTAAGGCATTGGGATGCTGGCTAGATGCTAGCGTTCCATTGGGTTTAATGCGTAAACTTTCTTTTTCTAGACCACGATAGATATTCGCAATACCCGCGTGGTTTGGAGCGTGAGATAATGCGCTTAAATTCTTGGATAAAACCGTATCGGTTAAAAATTCATCGGTTAAGCGTGTCATTTACTGCTGCTCCTAATCACCCTCTAAGGCGACATCTATCTAATGGTATTGGGTGTAGTAGCTTAGATTTCCTAAGCTACGCCTTCAAATTGTATGTTTACTATTGACGACGAGTCCATAGCGCATGTTGTACGGTAACTATTAATATGCGACCACCTCATAAGTGAAAAATAGCGAGAGTCTTATGATTGGCTGGTAGCCTGCTCGACCACGGCTGCTTCGTCGTTAGCCTCTTTTTCGAAAGCGCCTGGGCTGTTATCTTCGGCGGTCTCGGTTACCGGGCTGGGCAACGGCGTTGGCATATCTTCTGTCGGTATCACCGGAAGGCCTTTAGTATTGGCAGGGTATGCCCGAATGGTGATACGTAAATCAACATCCTGTGAACCGCTCTCAAACATCATATTAATGGCTTCGTCTTTATGTGATGTGCGGAACGTCTTGTTTAGCTCTTGTCCATCACCCCATATATGGCGTTTTTTAACTGTTTTATCAGCGATGATTTTTTGTAAAAAATGTCCATGCTGATTTTGTAAAATATAAAGAGTATTCATTTTTGGCGTTATTGTCCTCAGGCTATCTATTGTAAACTGAGCGAATATACCTTTTGTAAATTACATCCGCGATAAATATATTCTACCCCAATTACGCGCTGTATTGAGCAGTTTCTCGGTACAGTTTTAGGTGTATGTAGTGAATTACTTCCTGATGAACAGAACTGATTCAAGTGTTAGTGAATACCCATGCCCCTATTATTGTGTGTTGCTGTTGTTATTTCGTCATTCGCCATGGCGTGATTAACGATTGTTGATATACATGGATGGTTAATTTATTGCCTGAGTGTGTAGACGAACTTGTTTTATGTCGCTGAACAGTCACTTAGGAATATAGAGATAAAGGTGTTTGCTGATGAGGTATCACGCTTTAATGATGTCGTTAATAAGTTCTAGAGGTCTGTTAAGGCTCATCTAGGTACTTGGGGGGCATGACATGAGTCACTATTTTAGTGAGTCGATTCTGTGTCGTTAATGCAATGGTTATATGATATTGAATGCCAACACACATTATTATTGAATAGATATAAGCTTCTCTTTTTTAATGTTTCAACGACAATACCGTTTCCACGGTCATTTTTTCTGGTAACCAGAATAGGTTTTTTTATCGTGAAATTGCTGTAGCCATTCGACGATTGCGGCCCCCGCCATTGGGCGTGCAATAAAATAGCCTTGTGCCCATTTACAGCCAAGTTTAGCCAATAAGTTGAGAGATTCTACGTCTTCTACTCCTTCGGCAATAACTCCAAGGTTAAAGCTATTGGCTAGGTCGATAGTCGAATGCACAATAATTTGATCGTCTGGATTCTCGGCTAAGTGCATCACAAATTCTCTATCTATTTTCAACTCGGTGACAGGCATGTTTTTTAATTGCGCTAATGACGAATAGCCGGTTCCGAAGTCATCAATGGCCAATTTAAATGATCGTTCTCTAAAAAGTCCCAAGAGTTGAATTGCTTCCTCTGGCTTGCTCATTATTTCACTTTCTGTAATTTCAAAAGATAACGATTCAGAAGGAACATTATAAGTTAGTAGCAATTTATTGATGATCGTGAGCATTTCGGCTCTAGCAATATCTTGAGCTGATAAGTTAATCGCCACTTCAAAATGATATCCTTCTTGTATCCATTTTGAGACTTGCGTGACGACGGTTTCTATAATCCACTCGGTGAGTGAATTGATTAGACCTGACTGCTCCGCCAAAGGAATAAATACATCCGGTGGAATAAAACCTCGCTCGCTATGGTTCCATCGAATAAGCGCTTCCATCTTGCTGACTGTCCCTGTTTCTAAGTCGAGTTTTGGCTGGTAAAACATAGCTAGGCCTGAACCGTTGTTGCTAATAGATAAACGCAAGTCTTCAACAATTTGCAACCTTTCTAAATAGGCGGCCTCATGTCCTGTCTGATATAGACATACCTCCTTGTTGGTTGTGCAGCTAGCATCCATGGTTATATCTAGCTTACGAATTATACTGTCTAAGTCAGTGTCTTCTGAATCAAAAGGTATGGTTCCAATAAATATTTCGGTATTAATATGTACATGATCTTTTTCTAGTGATTGGAATAATTTTGCTTTTAGTAGAGTGTGTATGTTTTGAATGTCTTCTACGCTCAGTTCATAATCTATCATAGCCATAAATCTTTCATCGCTAGAACGGGCGACGCAAACAAAAATATTTGATAAATAGTGACCAATTTTTTCTAAACATAATTGACCGATAGCCGGCCCGAACATATTGTTGATTTGTCGAATGTTATTAATGCCAAATCCAATAATTTGAAAGTCCTTATGTTCGGAAATGTGAAGTTGTATTTTGTCTATAAAAGAAGCCCTGTTTAATAGGCCGGTGGTAACATCGTGAGTTGCACGATATTTTATTTCTTCTTCGCGCCGGCGGATGTTTATTTGCATTTTTTCAATGGTTATAGCGAGGTCGTTGACCTCTTGGACTCTTGTTTCTACGCCGGTGTATATTTCTGTGGGGTTTGAATAATTCCCTGAAGATATAGCTTTCGCCGTAACGACAAGTTTTTGTAATGGTCTGGTTAGATTTTTTGAAAAAATCAGCGCGACTAATAAAGCAATAGGAATAGCAAAAGCAGAGACAAGTGATATGTTTAACTGTAAATGATCATATTCAGAAAATACCTTGTGTAAATTAATGCTTAGATATACCAATGCAGAATGGTTTTCATTTAGGGGGTAATCGGAAGATTGTATGTCTTGCGGGTAAGTAAATGGTAGTCGCCATGATGAATTTTCAATGGTATGAACTAACTCCACAGCATTAATGTTTCCTAGTGTTGAAATCGATTCTCTATTCTTTTGATTGTTTCTGTCAGGACTACCCCAAACAAAACTCACGTCAAGCCCGGTGATTTGTTTTAATTCTTTAGCTAGAGCCTCATCAAGCTCAAAACCAATGACGGCTATGGCAATTGGCGTGGGTGTATCAACAGTAACTAATACTAACTGGTATAAACGGTTATGAATGGGTGCGACCGTAATAATTCCACCATCACTAAGCACTTGTTCAGTAATATTGTTTAAATAATCTTGTTGAATGTCGGCACCGACAGCGACTTCAGCGACACCCTGTAAGTTGAGGGTGGCCATAAAATCTGCACCAATACGATCCCGATGATTGGAGAGAACACTTTTAATGGTTGCCTTATCAGCACTAGCTACCGCTTGACGAAAACCAAAGTCAGCGGTTAATACTTCGGAGGCATTCACTAATAGCTCTTCGCGGTTGGATAAAATACGCTCAAGAACATTAACGCCAACGGTGAGTTCTTTTTCAACTTGGACTTTGGCGAATTGATCGGTGGAAAACCAGACGACGATAAGTACCAGCATGGTAGTGGCAAGTAACAGGCTGGCTAGCAGCAACCCTATGTGAAATCGGAGTGTTTTAATCATCACGTGTAAACCGGCTCTTAAAGCTGTTCGCTTTTTTGGGGGCTATAGGTAATAGATCTAATGCGATGTCGATAGCACCAGATAGAGTGTCGGATTGAGATAACTGCGCGGTGGTCAGTATTGTCTGGTGGAGTGGGCTGCTGTTGTCTGACATTTGAGAATGCCAGATAGTGACTGGTGTTACCTCTGCTAGCGCTGGCTGCACAGTAATGCCGTTGGCATCACTTAATACTGACCATTGCCCATCGCTAACAAGAATATAGCCCATCATACTGTCGTGAACATTACATGCTAAGACAACGATGCTTGGGCTATCGAATAATATCTGCGATGCTTCTGTGCCACTATAGAGCTTTATCTCAAATGACTTTGTTTTCGAAAACGAGTACACATGATGCCGAATGTTATCCCTATTGGGGAAGCTAACTTCCTGACCTGATGTGACGGCAAGAACATGCGGACTGTATTGCTGCTTGATTTGATCCATAATTGCAGGCTCGGGCATTGTTTGTGCGGCAATTGAAGGCAATAATACCACTGCGTTTTCTAGCGCCTCTCCGTTCTTCTCGAGAATGCGAAGGCTGGCAGCATGGCTAGCAGACGCATATATAGCACTCGACATAATAAGAATCAGTGCGAAGTAAGAGAGGTACGTTTTCATAGTCAGCTAGTGGCGTAAAGTAGATAATGTATAAGCATATATAGAGTGTAGAAGTGAATAAACTCCTTTACCAAAAAATAACTCACTTATTCACGATGATGGAGTATTGTTGGTTCGATAAAGGGCTTATGGCTAAAGCGGATTGTTAGGCGGTCTCAGCGTATTGTCTAATGTGTTATTTCGTTGACCTCAAATAAGCTACCATCATTAATGAGTAACAATAGGCGTATGAAAATTAAAACAATGTTAATGATAGTCGTTCTTGTGGCCATAATATTAATCGTGATGGTTATGTTGTTACCGGTCAATCAGTTGATTCCGAAAAAAGAACATAATAATAGGATTGAAAAACTGACGTTTACCGATATATCGGGATATTGGTGGAGCGGAGAAATAACTAATATTCATGTTGTTCATCGCGGTTATCGTATGTATTTAGGCGACGTGCACTGGCAATATGACTGGAGTACATTGTTGTCAGCACGTTGGTGTGCGGATATAAATAATGTCGGTTTGGAGAGGGCGATCACGTTTAATAGTCGAGCTTGTTACCATTGGATAGATAAGCGCGCGTCTATACATCAAACTGCTTTAGCGGTAGATGCTAAGGTG